>JAGQQE010000143.1 GCA_020426345.1 Planctomycetaceae bacterium | reverse complement strand
AGCATGAAGTCGTTCAGGAGAACGGTCGCCGTCTGAAATTGATCGACGAATGGGTAAAAAGAGGTGTCGGAATTGGCTGTATGCACTACGGAGTGGAGGTGGTTCCCGATCAGGCCGGGCAGGAAATGAAACGATGGATTGGCGGGCACTACGAAAACATGTTTTCCTGCAATCCAATTTGGGAGCCTAACTTTTCAGTTCTTCCTGATCATCCTGTGACTCGTGGCGTCCAGCCTTTCAGGATCAGTGATGAATGGTACTTTAACATAAGGTTTATTGCGGACCTGTCTGGCAACGAGCCGGCTGAGGTGGATGGAGTGAAGTTCTTCCCTCTGCTTGTTGCGGTCGCATCGGATGACGTTCGGGACGGCCCCTATGTCTATCCCAAAGGCCCCTACGCACACATCGAAGCAAACAGCGGAAGAGCTGAGGCGATGATGTGGGCCGTAGAACGTCCGGATGGTGGCCGCGGATTCGGATTCACCGGTGGACATTTTCACGACAACTGGAGCAACGATAATTTCAGGAAAGTCGTTCTGAATGCGATGCTTTGGATCTCGGGAACAGAGATACCTGCAGACGGGGTGGAATCGACGCTGGAGCCTGGTCAGATTGATCTCAATCTGGATCCGAAGCCAAAACGCCGATAAGCCTTCAATGCATCTCCCGATGCTTTGTTTTCGGTGACTACGGTTCCTGTTGCAGGGACGCTGCTATCGTTCTGCTCTGGCTCATTCAGTCCCGCCCCCAAAGTGCTTCGGCAATCCAGTCCAGGTCCTCAATCTGGGCCTTCGATGCATCACGACTTCTGCCTGCACCAGCTGCGGTCAGCGCATTATTGACCAGAAGTCGAAGGACACTGGCAAGCGGGCTTGAAGTTCCCTGCTTCAACGCCCTCTGAACGAGCCGATGTTCGCGGTTCAGAATGACTTCATTGCGACCAGTCGGCGCCTGTTGGAAGTGGGCATCTATCAGCCGTTGAAATCCCTGCGGTATATCACCGCCCTTCCGAAGATCTTCGAAGGTCTGAGCCAGCTCGTAACGCTCGTTAAGAAACGCGACAACCGGTTGTGAAGCGTTGTATGACGCGACAAGAATTGACGCCCCGGTCGAATTCATGAATTCCAACCATTCTGCAGAAGCGTCCTGCATCTCGGATATCCCAAGAACCGACTCTGCGAAATTGGCAGACGAAGGACTTGCTGATCGAAGGTCAATATGTTTCTCGTAGGTATCTGCGATCATCGCTGCCAGCAACGATTCCTCGAAACTACGCAATGTATGCACACACGGTGATGGAACGGTGGAAAATACATCGTCGATGTAGCGTTCCTGTCGGCGATCTGCGTTATACCAAACGACGCAGTCTGCATCCGATTCGAAAAGTGGGTCTGCCTGGCTGGCTTTGATTACTTCATCGAATGTCATCTGCCCCTGAGATGTCTGCCAGCGGTAGACAGTCCGCAGAATGGCTCTCAGGCGTGGTTCACCCAAAGATGCTCCGGTCAGCGTGTAGCGATGCCAGTTAACGATGGCTTCCAGTCGCGAAGGCTGTTCAACAGCAATTCGTTCCAGGTGTTCGTAGATGAATTCACTGATCGCTGACTGGACGCGACGAAAAGCATCGTCCCGTACGAGGTCTTCGCGACTTGCTGTGGGCGAACAGCCTTCCAGTTCCAGCACCCCGCGAACAAAACTGGCCCACTGTGGGATCAGTTCCCGAATTCTTCGCGAAATCACCATCCGTCGCACCGTGACGGCTACCGTAGCTTCATCTGCAAATCCAGGCGTTCGCTGAGGTGAGATATACAGCGCGCCGGCAATTCCAACGGGCTTTTCAATCCGGATTGGTATCACATCCAGAGGCGATTCACTGAAGTAACTCGCCAATTCGAGTTCTACTTCTTCGGGATCAGGAGTGGGTTGAAACCACGACGCGTTGATGATGTTAACGCGAGCCGTATTATCGTTCAGGTAAATCGGAACCGTTAGAAAGTCCGCGTATTCCTTGATTGTGGATTCCAGCAGATCGGCGTCTTCCGCGAGCCCGTGGAACTGAGGTTTTAAGAACAGGGTCACCGTGGTGCCAACCTGATCCCGGCTGCCTTCAGACAACTTTATGCTGGTCCCCGCGCCGGCTTCCCAGCAAACGGCTTCCTCAGTATCCTCGCATCGGCTCTCGACACGGATCCGATCAGCCAGAAGAAACCCGCTGAACAGTCCAATTCCAAATTGACCGATCAAGTGAGAACCATCACCAGAGACGCTCTGCCTCTGTTCGTCACTTCCACGGCCCTTCAGCAAACCCGTGATCCCAATCCCCAGTGTGCCAAGAAACTGTTCAGCCTCCTCGACACTTAAGCCGATCCCATCGTCGTTAAACGTCAGCGTGTTGGCGATGGCATCCTGCTGGATGTCAATTCGTCCTCGAAAATCCAGATCCCGCCGCCTTCTGCGCATGACGGCGTCGTGCGCATTCTGAATGAGTTCTCTGACAGGAGTGTCCAGTCGACTGTACAGCGACGACCCCATGATCTCGATGACACCGGCGATATCAACTTTGAACGGTATTTCTCGACTCCACACGTTGGCAGAATCTCCCTGAAGAATTTCAGCGTGAAAGACTGGAAACAGACGGAACGCGAGGCCATCACGCAGAAAATAAACACTGCAGCAGACTCACAGACATCTTGCGGCCAGGGGCCAATTGCTACCGCTCAAAAGCAGTAACGTCGGGCTTGCCTTTACGTGAGGTGGGCACCTCGCGTGTTTACGTAAACGGCATAGACTGACTGACTGGCGGTCATGAATAATCGATTCCTTTTCGTGCCACCAAAACAAACGTTGCTACAGATTTCCGGCAGCAGAATCTGTCCGATGCGAACGCCGTCTTCGGCAGCAAACACATGAACGCCGTCGTACCCGGCACCCACCCACCCAGCACTTGCCCAGATATTGCCGTGAATATCAGCACGAATCCCATCGGCAAAACCACCGACTGGCCCTGGTTCACTTCCTGATCCTTCCATCATCATTGACGCGAAGGTGCGCCCGTTTGCCAGGCTCTTTTCTCCGACAATATCCCAGACTTTGATCTCCTTTCGGGCGTTCGGATAATGCGATGCTCCGGTGTCAGCGACATACAGTTTCCTGTAGTCCGGCGAAAAGCAAAGTCCGTTTGGTTTATTGATGTCCACTGTCATCTGGTGCAGTTTGCCGGTGCTGGCATCGATTCGATAAACCGCCTCCTTCTGGTAAGGCTGCACCGACCCGGTATCGGCCAGGGCACCTTCGTAGTCCATCAGACCACCATAGCCCGGATCGGTAAACCAGATGTCGCCGTTGGGATGCACAGCACCGTCATTCGGCGCATTTAATGATTTCCCTTCGAACGAATTCGCCAGGACTTGCCGCGTCCCATCATGTTCGTACCGAACAACACTGCGGGTCAGGTGCTCAAAGGAAATCTGGCGTCCCTGAAAGTCAAACGTATTCCCATTGCTGTTGTTCGCGGGATTCCGCATGACACTGACGTGACCATCCTCTTCCAGCCAGCGATGTTGAACATTATTGGGGATATCGCTCCACAAGAGATATCGCCCTACAGCGTTCCATGCCGGACCTTCTGCCCAAAGCATGTTCTTGCTGTGGTAAATCCGCTGAACAGGCGTGTTCCCGAGAATGAGCTTGCTGAAACGATCATCCAATTTGATGAGACGCGGATCCGGATATCGGACCGGCGGTGCATCTGCTGCGTATTCGTCGGCATTTGCTGAACGAACTCCGGCCGCGGTTGCCGCCATCCCGGTAACCGCAAGTGTCGATGAGAGAAATTGACGACGATCGAGGCAGGCATTCGGTTGTGTCATGTCGGTTGGGCTCGATTTTTCAGGTGGTCACAAAATCATGGTGGACAGATAAACGGAAACCGGTTCCCAATGGCTCCGTGCGGCAATACGGGATTTCCAGCGGGTTCCTTCGGAAGGATACTAGTGGAGCCTCAGCCCGTACGGAAGCGCACACTGAAGAAGTCGACCGCTGGAAAAGTCGCATTCTGCACGATCTACCGTTCTATCGGGGGCGTCATTTTCTGTTCATCTGGAATGATGTCGACTGCAGCGGAGTGACTGTCGACACGGGCAGGTAAGTTTGGCAACATCCCGATTGGTTCGGCATTCTTACTCGGGGCATCCCATTTGTCGGCCTGATACGATTGGTCCAGCATTCAGCGATTCAAGTTGCTGACGTATCTCAATGAATCTTCCATCAAACGCATTTCAGCCCCCAACTGGCATCGACACGGATTCCGCAGCGGAAAAGATCCCAAAGTTGCAGGCCCAGCAGCCTGCGAACGCGGACGCCGTCGACATGGAAGAACTGCACTCGACGGAAGACGATTTCCGACGACGTTCACCATTGCTGTGGCGATTGACGCTCTATGGTCCCTTCGCAGTCTCCATTGTTGCCACAGCATTGCTGGCGGTGCTTGCGGGGACGAAGTTTGCGGGGAGAATTGTCGGAGCGGCCGCATTGTCGGCGTGGGTCATGGGACGATTCATTATTCTGACAGGCTCTGAAGCCGCATTCCTGGACTTCAGCGGCCCACTTTCTGCTGAGCACCTGTTCCTGCTGGTCATGTGGATGGATGTCATGACAGCGCTTGTCCTGGCATTTCATATCGGATTCCTCTTCAGAATCCCCCTGATCGGTACTCGCGTTCTGGCACTCGTGACGGACGGGCATTTTATTCTGGATGCCCATCCATGGATGCGTCGAGCGACATTTGTTGGATTGACCGGTTTCGTGATGTTCCCACTCACCGCAACAGGAGCCGTCGGTGGGTCCGTTTTTGGCCGCCTTCTTGGGATGAGCAGGTTCGCTACTTTTACCGGTATCGTACTCGGAAGCTTTCTGGGCAACGGCATCATGTACTTTTTTGCCGAACAGATTGCAAAGGTGGCTGATCGGGACCACCCCGTCATCAAGTACGGAGGATTTGTGCTGATCGCGTTGATCACAGTGATCCTGGAACGCCGCTACCGCACTCTGCGAGCGAAATACCAATCCGGCGAACTACAACAACATTAGAGCTGTCTGACGGCAACGAAACGCTCATTGAGAGCAGCCAGGTGCTACGCGAAGTGTTCTCTTCAAACACACGCGAACAGTCCCTGAGAGCAGTTGAAGGCATTGCCTGCATCAAGGACTTCCTCGGCTGGCCATCCTAATGCTGCGTTGGGGATACCAATCCAGAAATCGCAAGTTCAGCCGAATTTCGATTGGCACCACGCCCCTCGTTGTTTGAACAGGCGATGTCGAGTTTCTCGTCGCGTTCAATGGGGCGACCATAGCGGGAAATACACGTCACACGATGTCCATGGACAACCACGGCTGACTCGCCCCACAACGCAACATCATTGGCTCTGGGAATCGTCAGAAGATCCCGGGCGAGTAGGTTGTCTCCATGACTGATCGCCACAGCGGCAGGATTGTTTGCCTTCCCGATTCCATCGATCACCTGCAGACCAGCCATGATCCAGTTGCCATCGCCCATTCTCTTTGGTTCCTCCATGGGCCAGAAACCGTCCTGCAGAACAATGCCTTTCCGAACCCATTGCCGAGTTGACTCATCGAAGACACAGGCTCTGGTGTGCTAATGTACGAGCCACCTATTGCGGCATTTTCGAAGGCAGGTTCTCTCTATCTGGCCGGAGACTGGAACACACATTTGCTGAATGCGCGTGACGCGAGAGCTGACCTGAACATCAGCTAATGATCATGCCGCAAAAGAAAAAACGACCTGCTGAGATTTCAGCAGGCCGTCCGTCGGTTCATGAGTTGAGAACGCGATTTCAAATGACCCCTATGCTGCGGCAGAATCAGGCTTCTGAATGACGTTTCGTTCGCCACGAACCATCTCTTCAGTGATCAGGAATTTCTGGCCGCGTTCCAGTTCAGGCAGTTCGAACATCAAATCGAACATCACGCTTTCGACGATGCTACGGAGCCCGCGGGCACCGGTTTCGCGTGTTCGGGCCAGACGTGCAATTTCCCGGAGGGCCCCCTCACTGAAATCGAGCTCGCACTCTTCCATCTCGAACATCTTCTTGTACTGTCGAGTCAACGCGTTCCTCGGCTCGGTCAGCACACGCATCAAAGCATCTTCGTTAAGCGGAGCCAGCGATCCCAGGACTGGAAGGCGCCCGAGAAGCTCCGGTATCAAACCGAATTCCATGACATCTTCCACATTGGCCTGGCTAAGCAGTTCTTCGCGGAGCCGCTCTTCTGCAGTGTCGGACTTATTGCCGAATCCAATGACCTTCTTGCCCATTCGGCGAGCAATAATGTCTTCCAGACCGACGAACGTCCCGCCACAGATGAACAGAATGTTGGTGGTATCGATCTGGATATACTGCTGCTCCGGATGCTTACGACCGCCCTGTGGCGGAACATTCGCAACCGTACCTTCAAGCATCTTCAGCAACGCCTGCTGTACGCCTTCGCCTGAGACATCCCGAGTGATACTGACATTCTGGCTTGTCTTGCCAATCTTGTCGATCTCATCGATGAAGATGATACCGCGCTGAGCGGCTTCGATATCGAAATCGGCTGCATGAAGCAGCTTGAGAAGCAGGTTCTCTACGTCTTCGCCCACATAACCGGCCTCTGTCAGCGTCGTGGCATCCCCGATTGCGAAGGGCACTTGCAGCGACTTGGCCAGTGTCTTGGCGAGCAGTGTTTTTCCGCTTCCCGTAGGTCCGATCAGCAGGATGTTCGATTTTTCGATTTCGACATCCTCCTTGCCAACCTCAAGGTTGTGCATCAAACGCTTGTAGTGCGTGTGGACGGCAACCGACAGAAGCTTCTTGGATCGATCCTGCCCAATCACGTACTGGTCGAGTTCTGAAACGATTTCCCGCGGCGTTGGCACGCGGTTGAACATCTTTTTCGTTGACCCACGGCGACGACGTTCCTGGTCGAGTATCGATTGACAAAGCTCGATACACTCCCCGCAGATATAGACATCCTCCGGGCCTTCTACAAGCGGACCAACTTCGCGGTAGCTCTTTCGGCAGAAAGAACAATTCGCGTTTCGTTTGCCGCTTTGTGAAGACTTACCTGTTCCAAATTCCTTACCTGATGGCATTGTTATCCCTTTGGTGGTCAGTCATCCGCTCGTTTGTCCTTCCTGGCTCCGGAGGAGAGAGTCCGTAGAACAAACTTCACTGGACGAATGGGTTGCAGGTGATGGCTACTCCAAAACCGTCGGCATCCCTGCCAACCGAATTCGACGACAGCCTCTTGTGGAGGCGGCCTGTTTGTAAATGGGTGATTTATTAATCCTGCTCATCCCCGGGTGACGGTTCACCCGTTGAATCTGCAGCCGTTCCTGTTCCTGATTCAGGGACCTCATCAGACTGAAGAGGCCTGACTTTTCGATTCACAGTGCCCTGATCTTGACCACCCGCATCATCGGCAGTTTCTGCGGCAGATGCGGTCCTGGTTTTTGACTGGACAGATCCGTCTTTCTTCTGATCTAAACGACTTTTGATGGATCGGAATTCTTCCTGTGTGAGGTCACCCTCACGACGTAATTCAGCAAGCACCAGCAGCATATCGTGTTCTGCTTCGGCAGGATCAGTATCTTCGTTCACTCGCGCAACCAATCGAACAATCGCCCAAATCAGCACGACCAGTCCAAGTAGCGCGATGGCGAAATGAATCCAGCTGCGCAGCGGCCAATTCAGCGCGTCGTACAGACTTTTGGTTTGGATCAGCCACACTGGTTCAGACTTCCCTCAGTTCGATTGAGAACCCCTGGATTTCTGCACAAGTACCCCTTCCAACAGGCAATCCCTGTGCCAGACAGGTCCAGATTCTGACGAGTTTCCCGTTGAATCGCAAAGCAATAACATATCGACCATTTCAATCAGATCCACCGGGCAGAAATCGCCGCAGCTTCCGGCGAAAGGCGATGAGCGGCCCAAAATCGCAATTTCTGCTCGCGTCAAATTCATGGCGACAGAAGATATTGGAAGAAGCGCACTCCAGAGGCCGGCTGTAACTTCTACAAGACCTGCCTGACCCCCCGATGCTTCAATGCAACTTTTACACCCCAGGACAAAATACGGAGCTTGTCAACGTGCCTTCGCCCTGACAGAATTCCTGCCCGTCGTCCTTGACGGCTCCCAGACATCTTTGCATCGAATCAAGACGCTATCGTCCGCCCAGAGCAACCTGAACGTGAGACCAGTCTTATGCGCGTGGGTTTCCGCTTCCTGAAGTCGTCTGCTTTCATCTTTGGACTCATCCTCTGTATTCCATTTGATTCGGCGCCTGCCCAAAAGGCACCACCAGCAAGTCGCATCCCCCGTGGTTCCGGAAAAGTCGAGGGACCGCCTGTGAAGCCGCTCGATTCGGGGCGACGTTCCGCCGTACTCGAAGCAGCTTCCCGAATCGATAAGCTGGTTGAGTCCCAGTATTCCAGGCACGGCGTGACGCCGAACTCCACGCTTCCGGATTCACTTTTCTGTCGCCGAGCCTACCTGCAGATCGCCGGGCGAATTCCGAAGCTGGAGGAAGTCGGTGCGTTTGTCCAGTCTGGCGACGCGGACCGTCGGGCACAATTGGTGGATGAGTTGTTGGGATCTCAGGACCACGTCAGCCACATGTTCAACTACTGGGGCAACACTCTTCGACTCAAGGACCACCCCACCAACAATAATCAGATTGCTCAGCCCTACCACGAATGGATCAAGGAATCGATCGCTAAAAACACACCCTATGATAAATGGGTGTACGAAATGCTGACTGCCGAAGGCAGGATTTGGGAGAACCCCGCCGTCGGTTATGTCATGCGTGATTCCGGAATGGACCTGGACTACGTGGATAACACGGTTCAGGTCTTTCTGGGGACTCAGATCGGATGCGCGCAATGCCATGATCATCCATTCGATCGGTGGACCCAGCATGAATACTATGAGATGGCTTCGTTCACATACGGCACGCTGACCAGAGCCGGAGTTGGAGACAAGAAGAAATTCACTCAGGGCAATCCGCTGACCCGACTCCGTGACGAAATGAAGAAGAAGGACCCTTCGTTCAATACGAATGGTTCGTACAGCCGAATGATTAACGCGAACCTGTTTGAGGTCTGGGAAAATCCGGGCAGGAAACTCAAACTGCCACACGACTACGCCTACGACAATGGCAAGCCGAACGATCTCGTGAAACCGAAACCAATATTTGGTTCCATTCCTGAAGCCAGGCCGGGGGAGTCGCAGCGAGAACTAATGGCGCGCTGGATGACATCTCCTGAGAACCCTCGCTTCGCAAAGAACATTGCCAACAGACTATGGAAACATGCTTTTGGGATTGGACTGATTGAACCCGTCAGTGATATCAAGGACGACAGTCTTTGCTCAAATCCCGAACTGCTTGACTTTCTCACAGCGGAACTCATCCGACTCAGTTTCGACACACGGGAGCTTCAACGCATTATCTACAACACGCGGACCTGGCAGCGGGAAGCCACGGGCACGGATATCGATTTTACAGAACCATACTACTTTCCGGGCCCTGTCCTCCGCCGGATGACCGCTGAACAAATCTGGGATTCGTTGCTGACACTGGCTGTCTACGATTTCGAGTCATTTACGCGCCCTTCCACAGGAAAGCTCGCGGATGCTGTTCACCTGGATCTTGACAAAGCCACTCCGGAGGATGTCAGGAAAGCAGCAGAGCAATACGACGCGACGTTCAGCGCTGCTGCCCAGCGAAAACTGACCCGTCAACGCAATACGTACAAGGGCCAGATTACGCTTGCACGTGCCTCTGAACTGCCCCTGCCTTTGCCGCCGGACCACTTTCTTCGGCAGTTTGGGCAAGGGGATCGCGAATTGATTGATGCTGCCAATACGGACGGTAGTGTGGGTCAGATCCTCACCATGTTTAACGGAGAAATCACCCATATGATGCTGGAGAAGGGATCCGTCATCTACGACAACGTCCTTCGGGTCGGCCCGGTGAGCGATCGCATCAATGTCATCTTCTACAGCATCCTTACCCGCGCCCCCAAAAGCAGCGAAGAGGATGTCGCCAGAAATGAAATCCGAACGGCAGGTGCAGCTGGTTTCGGCAATGTGATCTGGGCACTTATCAACACGAAAGAGTTTCTTTTTATTCAGTAGGACTCTTGAGCGGACGGCTTCCTGAGCAGTTTGCCTGAAGGAATCATCGATGCTGACGACAATGCAAAAAACAGATCTGCCCGGCAGACGCACATTCATCGAACAACTTGCTCGATCCGCCATGGGTGTCAGTATTCTGAATTATGCCGACGCGCTGTTTGCAGCAAGTTCGCCCACGGCTGCCCGCAGGGCCGAACATGTTATTTACCTGTTCATGAACGGAGCGATGAGCCACATCGATACGTTCGATCCCAAGCCGGGCACCGATGCGGGTGGGGAGACGAAAGCAATTCAGTCGTCTGTGCCGGGTATCAGTCTGGGAAATCATCTGCCATTGCTTGCGAAACAGATGCACCAGCTCGCACTGATTCGTTCAATGACAACTGAAACGGGCGCCCACGAACAGGCCGTCTACCTGATGCGAACCAGTTACAAGATGATCGGTTCGATTCGCCACCCATTTCTCGGCGCGTGGCTGGCACATGTTCAAGGCAAATTAAACAAGGATTTGCCTGGGAGCGTGGTGATTGGTGGAGCGAACCGACACCCGGGACAGGGATATCTGGATGCAGAATTTTCGCCGGCACCCGTCGCAGACCCCAAACTTGGATTGCAGAACACACGATCTCCGAAGTACCTGGACGAAAAGAATTTCAAGGCTCGACAGCGGCTGATTGGTAAGTTTGAGAGTGGATTCCGATCGCGGTATCCGACGACTGAAGTTAACGCTTATCTTGACTATTACCGCGAAGCTGTCAGGCTGTTGCAGAGCCCGGATCTTGAAGCATTCGACATCAGCAAAGAAACTGCGGAAGTCCGAGAACAATATGGTGAAAACAGGATCGGGCAGGGTTGTCTTCTTGCACGACGACTGGTTGAGAAAAAAGTTCGCTTCGTTGAAGTCGAATACGGCGGCTGGGACAATCACAACGATATCTATTCATCAACAAATCTCATCCAGAAGACTGCCGAAATGGATCAGGCAGTGACGACATTACTGGACGACCTGAAGCAGCGAGGATTGCTGGAAAAGACACTGGTAGTTCTGGGGACAGAATTCGGCCGAACGCCGACGATTAACCAGAATGCCGGTCGAGATCACCATCCGGCAGCGTTCTGTTGCATGCTTGCCGGAGCCGGGATCAAAGGCGGACAGGTCATTGGACAAACCGATAAAGAAGGTCGTTCAGTAGAAGACGGGCACTGTTACCCACAGGATCTGAATGCAACAATTGCGGCTGCCTGCGGCTTGCCTCTGAAGGAAGAATTCTTTTCCGGGTCGGGTCGGCCATTCAGGATTGCTCACGAAGGCGAACCCATTTCAAAGATACTGACCTGACTCTGATTTCCCCCACGCCTCGTCGCTGCGTGCCGGTAATGTCGACAGGAGATGACGAATAATGACGAATCGCTCGGCTTCAGCTTCGCCTGTAACCACCTCACCAGCCATCAGACGTCGGGGAATGCTTGTCGCGTCTACAGTTGGCGGGGCTGGGTTTGCATTTGGTAGCCCCGTTTTCGGCAATACGTCACGCGTTCAGGGCGAGACAAGCGACGGTGGGCTTGTGCGAAGGGGGCCTGCGCGGTCGACAATCCTGTTTTTTCTTTGCGGCGGAGCCTCACATATCGATATGTGGGACCTGAAGCCGAAAGCACCGATTGAGTATCGGGGGCCATTCAATCCTGTTTCGACGTCGGCTCCCGGAGTTCTGCTTTCAGAACACCTTCCCCTCTTATCACGACAGGCACATCACCTTGCGCTGCTGAATTCGGTTGGCGCAAAGGTGAATACCAATGATCATCACGCGGGCTATTATTACAACCTGACCGGTCATGAGCCGGACCCTACGTTTCTGTCGCTGGGAAATAATCGCACGCCGATGGCTGATGACTGGCCATTCATGGGTTCCGTCGTCGCCTCGCGGCGGCCCCGACATCCATGGCTGCCGAACGCCATCACATTACCCCACAAACCCAGCAAAGCCCCCTACACACGGCCAGGTCAGTTTTCCGCAAAGCTTGGCGTGGAACATGACCCTTTATACCTGCAGGGGAATGCAGTCGAGCCACTCAGGTTCCACGCACCTTCACTGAAACTTATGTCGGGCAATGATCCCGGAAGAATGACTTCCCGAAGAGAACTGCTGTCTGCCGTGGACCGCTCACGACAACTTCTTGACGGAATCGCCCCGGCCGGCACCTGGTCGAGACAGCAGGACCGCGCGTTTTCACTGCTCACATCGTCGCAGACTGCTGAGGCATTCGATGTTTCGTCAGAGCCGGAATCGCTTCGACAACGCTACGGCGAAACGGTGAACGGCATGAGTCTTCTGATGGCGCGGCGACTTGTTGAGGCTGAGGTTCCTTTCATCACGGTATTCTGGAAGGAAAACGAGAAGCTCGCCAAAGCTTGCAAAAGCGCGGGTGGATGGGATACCCATGGTGACAATTTTAATTGCCTGAAGAACTACCTTCTGCCTGAATTCGACCGGTGCTATTCCGCGCTCATCGAAGATCTTGCTGATCGCGGATTGCTTGAACAAACCCTTGTCCTGGTCACCAGCGAAATGGGCCGGACGCCAAAAATCGGGGATCGTCGTTCCGGAGGAGCTGCCGGTGCTGGTCGAGATCACTGGACACACTGCCTGACAGATGTCATGGCGGGAGGCGGCATCAAGGGAGGACAAACGTATGGAAGCAGCGACCGACTCGCCGAATACCCGGCAGAAAAGCCGTTGACCCCAGCCGACGTCACACGCACCGTCTACCATGCCATGGGAATTCAGGACCTTCAGGCAGTGGACGCCGAAGGTCGACCGTTCAATTTGCTTTCAGAAGGCGATGTCATCTCAGATTTATTCTGATGTGTTAGCCCCGGCGGCCGAAAATGATTCGCCAGTCGAGCAGGCGGAGAATTCTTCGAACAGATCCCGCCGTTCAGGCCCGGAAAAACAACAATTTCAGGATGCGTCCATCAGGATCCCTGCACAGCTGCATTCTCCCCAACCGACCATTCGGCCCCATTCCGAATCACCCTCCGGTAAAGCGTGTCACGTTCGACGGGTTCCCGGCCCGCTTCACGAATCAATTGATGCAATGATTCCACAGTCAGTCCTTCCGGTGTCTTCGCTCCGGCGTCGTGGTAGATCAGTTCATGGACAACCGTACCATCCATGTCGTCTGCACCATAGGACAGCGCAAGTTGAGCTGTTTGCTCACCGAGCATGATCCAGTACGCTTTGATATGATCGAAATTGTCGAGCATAAGTCGCGACAAGGCGACCATTCGAAGATCGAACAATCCGTCCGGCTTATTCAGGTGAGCAAGTTCGGTATTCTCGGGGTGAAAAGCCAGTGGGATGAATGTCTGAAATCCTCCCGTTTCGTCCTGAAGATTTCGCAGCTGAATTAGGTGATCGATTCGATGGCGAGCTTTCTCGATGTGACCATAAAGCATGGTTGCATTTGAACGCAGCCCCAGTTGATGAGCCGCGCGATGCACGTCAAACCAAACGTTCGCATCAGCTTTGTGCTCACAGATTTGCCCTCGAACTTCCGGATCAAAGATCTCCGCGCCACCACCAGGCATGCTGCCAAGTCCCGCATCCATCATTTGTTTCAGGACCCATTCGACAGGTTTTTTCGTGATAAAGCTAAACCAACTGATTTCGACGGGCGTCCATGCTTTCACGTGGATCTCCGGGCACGTTTCGTGAATCACCCGAATCACATTCAGGTACCAGTCGAAGCTCTTCTTATGATGCAGGCCACCAACAACGTGAATTTCAGTGGCCCCCGATGCACGACCTTCGAGGACTCGTTCACGCAGCATCTCATCCGTGAATGTGTACGCCTTTTCGTCTTTCAGGTCTGCTCGAAACGCACAGAACCGACATCGATAAACGCAGACGTTTGTAGGGTTCAGATGAATGTTGGTGTTGTAGTATGCGATGTTTCCATTCCGCCGTTCTCGCACAATATTCGCAAGCTGTCCCAGCGAATGAAGGTCAGCTGTCTCATCAAGCCACACGCCTTCATCAAAATTCAGTCGTTCACCAGCCATCACTTTATCAGCAATTGACGCGAGTGTTGGTTCGGGTGACAAGTTCATTGTTTATCCTTTGAGCCACAGGTCGAGAGTACCCACGACAAAAACACCGAAGCTGATGGCTGCATTCACGTTGAAGAACGCCATGTTTACCCGCTTCAAATCGCCGGGCTTAACCAGAGAATGTTCATAGAACAACA
>JAGQQE010000142.1 GCA_020426345.1 Planctomycetaceae bacterium | reverse complement strand
TCAGGGTCGGCAATGAAAACCTGAACGGCACCATCCGGTCGAAGCTTGGCGTCATCAACAAGAGGAATCCCCAGAGACTTCAGAGTTTCAGCCGCCTGCCAGGCATCGTCGACTTCGAAGGCAAAGTGATGGTTGCGGCTGGAACGAACGGTGTCTCCCGGAATACCCGCCGGGCCACTCAGGTCATGTTCTTCAATCAGGTGTATCAGAGTCGCCCCGGCCTGAAACCACGCACCACCGAATGAAAACGCCGGTCGTTCAACCTCCTGCATTCCCAGAAGTCCCACGTAAAAATCGCGGCTCGCCTGAACATCCCTGACAATCAGTGTCACGTGATCGATATATCGTACCTGGATTGGAGAGGGCGAATTCATGGTCCTGCTAACTTTGATAAATGTGGGGGGCCAAATCTGCATCGGTTGCCTGCGACTGCAGTCAGGAAGGTTCTGCAGCCAGCCTGGGATTGATGCGTAATCGGCTGGAGTTTCTGCGACAAAGCCACCATCATAGCAGCACTCATCCCATGGCACAGCAACCGCCAATGCCGCGATGACGTCCGCGAATGAATTTTTCGAGCAATAGTGATGATGATGCCAACTTCAGATTCTCATTCCACACGGCCCCCCCGAGCCTATGCTGTCACTGCTCTCTCCGTCCTCATCTTGCTGTGGCCGGTGGGATTCAACAGCGCCGACGAATCCGTACGGGAGACAGTTTCAGGCCGAACCACACCGGAGACAGTTCAGGATCGGCAGAAACTCGAGTTCTTCGAAAGCCGCATCCGGCCAGTCTTAATTCAGCACTGCTACAAATGCCATTCGAACGAAACCGCAAAATCAGAAGGTGGTTTGCGGGTGGATTCCCGAGACGCTCTGCTCGCAGGTGGAGACTCCGGTGCAGCGGTTGTTGTTGGCGAGGCTGCTGGCAGCCTGATCATCGAAGCACTCAAGCACGAATCTCTGCAGATGCCTCCGGATGAACGCCTGAATGATGCGATCATTCGGGACTTCGAACAATGGATCAACGATGGTTTGGTGGATCCAAGGCATGGAAAGGTGGAAGCAAAGACTTCCTCAGTCGATTTGGACAAAGGGAGGGAATTCTGGAGCTTCCGGCCAGTCCAGAGACCTCCGGTGCCAGACCTTAACTCTGACTCCCGCGCGTGGTCTCGCACCGACATTGATGCGTTCGTCGCAGCCGGACACGAAAAAAACGGTGTGAAACCGGGACAAGATGCAACACCCGAAGAACTGATTCGGCGGCTTGCATTCGTGCTCGCCGGTCTGCCTCCGACTCCCGACCAGATCGACACATTTGTGGCGGCATGGAACATAGATCCCGAACAGGCCATGGAACAAACAATCGATCACATGCTGGCTTCACCTCGATTCGGCGAGCGTTGGGGACGTCACTGGCTGGATGTCGCAAGGTTTGCAGAATCAAGCGGCGGTGGCCGCAGCCTGATGTATCCCCATGCCTGGCGGTACCGAGATTACGTAATTCGATCCTTCAACGACGACAAGCCCTTCGATCAGTTCGTGCGTGAACAGATTGCCGGAGACCTGCTGCCGGCCAGCACTGACAAACAACGAGACGACCAGGTGACTGGTTCAGGTTATCTGATCATGGGAGCGATCAACTTTGAGCAACAGGATAAAGAATCGCTGCGGATGGATGTGATCGACGAACAGGTGCACGCCGTTGGTCGAACATTCATGGGGATGACTCTGGGTTGCGCAAGATGCCACGACCATAAGTTTGACCCCATCCCCGCGTCCGACTACTACGCGCTGGCCGGAATTTTCCGCAGCACCCACACACTGACTCCCGGGAATGTTAGTGGTTACGTCACCACCGAATTGCGAACCGGTTTCGACCCGGCGCAGCTGGAACTGTGGCAGCAAAAAGAGAAGAAACTCAAAGACAGCATTGCCGCACTGGACCAGCAAACGAATACGCGTGCGAAGCTCAGAAACGGCATCGCACTGGATTCGCTGCAGGGTGTCGTTGTTGATGATTCTGCTGCAGAATTTCAGGGAGAATGGCAGCAGTCAGCGATTCAGCCACCTTTCGTCGGAGCAGGATACCATCACAGCGGTCACGACCGCACCGGAATCCAGGTTCGTTATTCCGCAATGCTGCCGACAGAGGGGCGATGGGCTGTTCGTATGGCCCACAACTTCAGCCCAAGCCGATCAGCATCGGTGCCAGTCACTGTACATCACGCAGATGGGTCCACGGAAGTGCGAATCAATCAACAGCTTGCCCCGAATGCCGATGGCGTGTTTACGAAACTTGGTGAATATGAATTCACAGCCAATAGCCCTGCTGTGGTAGTCGTGGACGTGTCTGGTGCATCAGATGGTTATGTCATTGCAGATGCCGTGCAGTTCCTGCCCGTGGACACTGTGGCAAGCGTCAAGTCACCCGGGGACGACGAACTTCGCTCTAAAAAGAGCCTGACCAGCGCAGAGGAACAGGCGGACCGTGAAACTCGGCTGAAGTCGCTGCGAGCCGAGCTGGCCGCACACATGAAGCTCAAGCCAGAATTGCCGTTGGCCATGTGTGTTGAAGATGAATCTCAACCGGCCGACTGGCATTTGCATCTGCGTGGTGACCCGCACCGGCTTGGACCAGTTATTCCACGGGGCTTCCTCACGGTCGCCACCCCGGTAAATCACTGTCGGCAGGTGGAAACCGATAAAGGTGCCGAAGGAGCCACCCTTGCAGCTGTTGCGGAGATTCCGTCGGATCAAAGTGGTCGGCTTCAACTGGCCGAATGGCTGTCTTCTGAAGACAATCCTCTGACAGCACGCGTGTTCGTCAATCGAGTCTGGATGCACGTGATGGGTGAAGGGCTGGTACGCGATCCTGACAATTTCGGAACAACAGGTCAGCCCCCGACGCATCCGGAACTGCTGGACTTCCTGGCCCATTCGTTTATGCATGACGATGGGTGGGCTCCTCGAAAACTGATCCGTCGAATGTGCCTGTCCCGCACATTTCGAATGTCGTCCGTGGTCGAAACATCCAGGTCTGCCGACCCCGGCAACATGCTTCTCACCCGGGGATTTCAGCGCCGTATCGATGCCGAAATGCTGCGAGACTCGGTGCTGATGATCAGCGGTCAACTGGATCTGACAGTGACAAGTGGAAGAACAATTGGGCGACTATCCACCTACGATAACGGCTATGTTCACGACGATCACCCGGTGAATGCTCGCAGCGTCTTCGTTCCGTTCTTCCGCAATGCCATGCTCGATCTGTTCTTCGTATTCGACATTGCGAATCCCAATACCGTCACCGGGCGCAGAACATCAGGTACATTGCCCGCCCAATCGCTGTACCTGATGAACAGCCCGTTCATCTCGCAGCAATCCAGATTGTCCGCAGAACGATTCCTTCAGACTGTTTCTGTGGATGATCTGCGGGAAGACCAGTCTCTGGAACGCCTCGTCGATGATGCCTTCCGGCTCACAGTGGCCCGCAACGCAACCCAGGAGGAACGGTCGGTACTGATGGAGCATCTGAAGCACTGCGGCCCGGATTCCGTCGAAGCCTGGTCTGAAGTATTTCATGCCATCTTCGGATCCACCGACTTTCGGTTCATCGATTAAGCCCACCACAGTCCAGCCCTCGGGCGAATCCCCGATTCTCCGGAGCCTCGCCCGGTTCCCGAAGCAACCCCGAACACCGCACGGATAGACCCCATCGCATCAGCCAGCCTGAAGATCATGGCTACAGCAACCAGCTCTCGGCACTGTTATCATCCGGCAGGATAAACGGCCGCAACACCAGGACATTGCCGTCCAGTTCTCCACGCACCGTTCTTGCCGTCGCCCCGGTTTCACGATGGTCATTGCACGCGACGAATAATTCCCATGGCAGGACATAGTCAACTGCAATTGCCGTGGAGATTTCAGGCCTGACGTCGTCCTGACGAACCGCAGTGACGCTGATTTCCGATCGATTGATAATGGCCTTCGAATGGATGTGCGACAAGTCGAAATCCAGCGCCGCATAAAGGTCCGGGAGATTCGAATTCAGGTACCCGGCAATGGAGTGATAGTCCAGCGATCCCTGAAGATTGATGTGTACTTCCATCATGATGGCTCGTCCGGGCATCCCGAGATACCGGTCCATTCGCCAGACTGCGAGTGGACCATTGAAAACCAGCCACGTCCGCGAGACATCAGTGGCCCGTAGATTCTGTGACGAGGTCTCTCACAATTTTGCCGGGTTCCCGTTCGCGTGGTCTTCATCAGTTTGTCATGGGCTCTTTGTCGAAATGCTGAGCAGAGATCCCCCTGCTGTGATGTACAGAGTGCCGGCATCGTTCCCGACCCCGAAACTGCAGTTGGTTGGCAATTCCGACGTGGTCAGGAAATCCAGTTCTTTCCCCTGCAGATCAAAGACACCAATACCAAACCGGGATTCACAGCGAACCGCTGCAAAGATGCGTCCATGGCTGTCGATTGTCATTCCATCGATTCCCGTTTCCGTTCCAAAATCGAACAGCGTCCGGGGATTTGTAAGTGTGTGGTTCTGTGTGATTTCGAACAGCAAAAGACGCATGGGGCCAGGGGCCTGTTTTGGTGAGTCGGCAAGTCCGACCCATCCGTTGTTGGTATCTGCCACAAGCATTTGTTTTCCACCCGGCAACGCTTCCACACCATTCGGTTTAGATGCGTCGGCAGATGCCCTGATGACTGCCCCTGTGGCAGGGTCGAACCGATAGACAGCCATCTCTGACAATTCCATCGGTTCCTGCCCAACATAACGTGGATCTGAAAAATAGATGCTTCCATCTGTCGCCACTGTCAGATCGTTCGGAGAATTGAATCTTCGACCTTCGATTCGATCTATCAGTGGTTTGACGACGCCGGTGCCGGATACTTCGCACAACGCTCGCAAACCGCCATTTGCTCCACAGCACGCGAACAATCGATCGCCCGAATCAAAGACCAGCCCGTTACTTTTGTGGCTGTCGAAACAGAACGTGGTCGTCCTTGTCGTTGATGGGTCGTACATCCAGATGCGACCGCTTGCGGCGGCGTTTCGCGGGATATCACTGAAGAAGACCATGCCATCGGATCGAACCGCAACGCCTTCGGTGAATTCGCCATCCGCCCAAAGTACGCGTGCTGCATCGGCAGCAAAAATGGGATGATCGTCAGCAACACACGAGTTGATCCGGCCAACAAGGGCCAGACACGCCACACCGAAAGACATCAGGAGCTTTGCACACATTCCTGACGGCCGTTCAGAGTCACAGGTCATGTCTGCAGAATTGAGTACGGGCATGGTACAACCTCGTTGCGATGTCGGGCGAAGATTCAGGGTTTTTCCGATTCGGCACAGGTACAAATCATCTGCCCGCATCCCGGACAGCCATTGCCATATTTCTGCTGGATCGCTTCTGTCAGATTGATTTCAGCAATATTTGCGATCGTCGCCAGCCAGGCAAGAACGTCTGCAAACTCACGAGCGATCTCTTCCTTCGGTGATTCTCTGAGCGCTGCGGCCAGTTCTCCGATTTCTTCCATCAGCCACATAAAAGTGCCTTCAACACCGCGTGCCTGATCCTTTCGGGAATACATCTGATCAATCAGTTTTTGTAGTTCATCCAGTGTCATACGTGAGCCTGCGAAATCAAGATTGTGAATGAAACCGAGGTGGGAATACGAATCGCTGATCCGAAATCGATCTCAGGAATGGTCCGTTGTGGAATTCCGTAATGCCTGCTCCAGTGCGTCCAGTTCCCGCGCGATGACGGACATCGACTGTTCGTCGAGCGTTTCGTGTCCGAATCGCACGCGATTAAATGCGCTGGCGATTCTCATGGGGACGGTGACCAGTTCCGATTCACCCAGTCGCGAATGGAGAAACCGTGTTGCACAGCTGGCGTTTTCCAACGCAGTCGAAGAATCCGTGAAGGTGATTCCGTAGGTGGTACACAATTGCTGAAACCGTTCGTAAAATCGAATCACGGATTTTGTCACGACGGCTTCATGACTGAACCGTCGCCGCAACATCTGCAGCAAACTCAACAGGCGTCGAATCGGGTGCAGCTGATACAGGCCAGCGCCGAAAAGCAGCAGCACGAAAGTAACAACACCGCCCGAGACACTGAACAGATTCCTGGGCGACGTGAACAGATGTCGAAAGAAGGCTTTGGTCGCTTCCCACAGCCCCTGTTTTTCGACGTTGTCTTTAACGGAAGTGCCAAGCTCCAGAACGGGATTGAAGAAGGCCTTCTGCCGTTCCAGAGTCATATTATGAATCCCGCCGTTCCACAGATCGTTGAACGCTGTCGAAAGGTCGGTCAGAAGATTTCTGCTCTGCACGCTCGAAACCGCCTGCTGACGATCCGACGCTGGAACGGGATCCAGGGTCAACCAGTTGCCGTCGACCCAGGCTTCGACCCACGTATGCGAATGGTGTTGCTTCACTTCGTTCCTGCCGGTAACGGAGTTCAGCTCGCTTCCTGAAAACCCGTTGACCAGACGAGCCGGAACGCCGGTCGACTGCAGCAGCAGGGTGCAGGCTGATGCGAAGTATTCGCAGTGACCCGCTTTTGTATTCATCAGAAAGTCTTCCACTGGGTCGATCGACTGATCCTCCCGTGTCAGCGTCAGCGAATAGCGAAATCCATTCTCCGGAGAAAGATACGCCATGACGCGATTGACCCGATCGATCTCCGGCAGAGGCATACCATTCGTCGTCGGACAGATTTCATGCGCGATGTTGTACAACCGGGGGACTGATCGCTGCAGATGATCGGTGATAAAAAAGTGCGTGGCATACCGATCGATGTATCGCAGCATCCGAATTCGTAATTCTTCGCCCAGCATGCTGGGCACCTGCCAATGCTCAAATCCGCCTTTCACAGCCGAAAGAGCACGGTCGCATTCGAATGTAAATTCACGTGGCGCATTCTGATCGATAGCAGCCCCGGACGCCCAAATCAGGGAACCCGTAACTTCACGCTGCAGAATTGATCCTGATCCCGGGGCCGCGCGCGCGTTCTTAATCGGAAACACGGCGAAGGCGAATTGACTGACCGGAGGATCCTGAATCACACGCACACGGTAATCCGCCATGTCTTTTTCACTGACCGGAGATTCTCGTTCACCAAACCTCACACGCCGTTCATCCAGCCCCCTCGACCACTTCCCATCCTTGTAGGTCCCCATCGCATTGCCACGGAACCGAATCTCATCCAGATTCATTGCCGCCGTAAAAATATCAACGTTGACAGGCTTGTTGGTGCGAGCGTCTGCAATTTCGAATTGAAAGACTCGCCCGTTGCTCGTCAATAATTTCCCAATTTCACCCAGTTGAACACTTTCGGTGAATCCCGTGCGATGAAAGATTCCTCGACGTCCGGGACCTTCTTCGTGGCCTCCCGATGTGAATGGCGAACCGGGCACCCACATTCGCGGAAAGGCGGTGAAGACGATAAATGACAGGCAAAGAGACACCAGAAACGACAGGAAGACCATGCCACGAAATCGCAGGCTCATCCAGTGTTCGTCCGTGTCCCGCTGAAGTCCATCTGTAACAACGATCAGTCGAGCGACCGCTGTAGACGGCCTCGATGATTTCTTCTTCCAGGGCAACCAGCTCCACCAGGAACGCAACCCGCTCCGCCATGACGCGTTCGACGATGGCTTCCCCGTCAATGATTCTGCCGCACCAGAACTGACCGCACCGGAACCTGCCGCAAGTGTCGCGGAATTTCCCCATACATCTGATGTCGCTTCTTCAACGGTGTCTTCAGAACGCAGCACCCGGTAAAAGGAAAACAAAGACAACGTCCAGATCAACATGAACAACATGCCAATCAGCGCCGATCCAAAACCGGAGTGACTGGTCAAAACCGCCGCCACGGCCAGTTGCAGCAGACACAAAGTCACCGTCCACCAATACTGCCGCATGCTCTTTTGCAGCAGCAAAACGATCCATGTCAGATAAACAATCAGGTGACCGCCCGACAGCAGTTTTGATTCGATGTCCCCCGAAACAAACTCCCACGCCGCCGCCACAAGAGCGACAATCCCAAGCGTGTTTGCCAGCAGAATCGGCAGGCGAAAGACCTTGAGTTCTTCGACGAACAGCCACGCCACCACAGCGATGACAGGAGTCAGCCCCGAAGGCAGCAACGCCCCCTCGGCACCACAAAGAATGCACGCACTGAAACACGCCGTCAGCATGATGCTGCGATGGAATGCGGATCGCAGACGTTCGTCCGACGATTTTCGTTGTTTCCCCGGAGAAGTCACTGATCGTCCTCCGACAGAGTGAAGACTTCATCCAGCTGCTCGCGATGGGCATCGATGATCGTCGTCCTCGAAAGAATCGAACCCATTCGGGACGACGAAGACCCCGTTCGATTTGCCAGCAATTCTTTGGCCTCACCAGCTCTGGGCGTAATCAGCAGGTAGCGTTCGCTGCCGTGACCGCCATCCTCTTCCGCAGAATCAAAAAGCAACTCAAGCGATGCTTTCGGTGACGTCTTCGTGATGGCAAGCGAATTAAGAGCGGCCTCACGAAATCGTGACGCGCCCGGACACTGCACGCTCGAAACCGTTTCGCCCGCGATGATCAGCCGAAATAAACCCGTTGAACCGCGACGCGTCTGTTCGACACATAACGTCGCCGCCAGGCTGATGGCCCGTTCGGACTCTTCAAAAGGGAGCTTCTGGCTGTCAAGCAGATCCAGCAGCACAACCATATCTGATTCTCGCTGCTGCTCGAATTCCCGCATCAGCAGCATACCGCGGCGAGCAGAACTGCGCCAGTGAATAGATCGCGGATTGTCGCCAGTCCGGAACTCCCGAATCCGATGGAACTCGTCATCAAAGATGCCTCGACGAGATGTCGATTTGTTGATCGATTCGGCATATTCGCGTTCACGTTTCATCCAGCGTGGATTCAGTCTTCCGATGGCCGGATGCACAATCAATTCCGTGCGGTCATTCACCACCATCCCGCGTTCGCCGATACCCAGCGGAAAACGAGAACTCACGCGGATGGGACCAAGCCTGTAGATACCACGCTTTCGGATTTGTAATTGATAGCTACCCGTGCGAACCGATCGGGGCGGAACACGAACAAATGTGATCTCGGCCTCCTCACGAACCTGAGACCCCTCAATCACATCACGCACTTCAATCAGACGCGACGACATCAGGCGTTTTCCATTGGAAAGCGTCATCTGAACACTGAACACCGCACCAGCGCTCACCGATTCCGGCGCGTCACGCGTCACTGCCACCTTTTGCAGCATCAGAATGACGACCCACCCGTTCAAAACAAAAGGGCCCGCCATCATTCCGAAGACCAGCAACAACATGTTCGAATGCCCAAGCAAAGCAGCCACTGCCAGCATCAGCATGACGCCCAGGTAAACGATCCCTTCACGGGGCAGCAACACACGCGACCGCATCCCCGCTCGCTGCATCATGGCAACGATGCGCTGCCCAACGAACAGATTCACAATGCCGATCAGCAGAAACGCGGCGCCCACAATATTCAGGATGGTGGATGTATTTCCGCCAAACTCCGGAAAGTTCAGCGGCAACACCCACGCAGCAAGGAACGAAGCGATTGCCCCCAGAAACTGCAGCACAGATGACGCGCTGAAGGAAATCGGTATTCGGCTGCGAGTCGCATTACTCATGGGCTATGACCGGGCTTCCGATTGCGTGTACGGCTTGTCGAACTTGAGCTGTCGCTTCCGAACTGTCGATATCACGACAAAATCCCGTGGGCAGCAGGACGGCTGCTGCACGAACAACCGCCTGAACCTATCCGACGCCTGAAACCCGTCAGACGCGACAGTGCTCCAGAGCCTCCTTCGCTCCCATGATGTAGCTCACATAGAAGGGGCCGAATTCAGCATACTTCGCGGAGGCCTTGTCGAAACGCATACTGTACACAATGTCTTTGATGTGTTCCGGTGCGCGACTCCAAAGTGTGACTCCCCATTCCCAGTCGTCGAAGCCGGTGGATGCAGTGATCAGCTGAGACACCCGACCAGCAAAGCGAATCCCCGATGTGGCATGTTCGGCCATCAGTCGAGTCCGCTCACTGAACGGTTCGGTGTACCAGTTCGCCAGCGGATGCCTCGCCTTGTTCATCGGGTAAAAGGTCATCACCGGAAAGGCTGGAAAGTCCGGGTACAGCCGCTGCTTATTCATGGCTGGCAGCCGCTGTTGATAAGCATTGACTTTCGCCTGAAACGCAGGATCCTCGGGACTGCTGCCTTCTCGCTGAAGCCGTTCGGAATACTGCTCGATGGTCGGCACATATTCACTGACTTCCGTGATCGAAACAAAAGAATACGTCGGCACCAGTGCCGTCCCCAGTCGACTCGCACGAAGACGCTGCGTAATGGCGTCAATCTTCAGCGGGTCCGCATCCATCATCATCAGCCCCAGATCAGCTCGGTGGCCACTGACGACAGACACCTGCAGTCGATCCGGTACATATTCGCCTTCCGGATTCAGAATGTCGATCACCTCCGCCCGCCCATGCGCTCGATCTGCCGGATCGATTGCATTCAGCGCCGCCTGATCGATGCGATAGTAGATGTGCAAACAATGCCAGCCTTCTGCAAGGCATACCGTGGGTTCTGGTAAGGGCTCAGCGTGAGCATGAGGGCGGTTCACGAGTTCACTTTCACGACAAATTGGTTGTCCGATACGTCCGTCGATCCGCGGCCATTTGAAAGGTGGTCGCCAATCGGCACTTCGCTCTTCCTGAAGAGGCGGCTTTCTGCCGGTCACTATAGGTCACGCGTCGCTGAATTTCATCCCACCCCTCAATTGCCAGACAGATTCAGCTGGCCCACCCCTGCCCGGCAACTCCCATTTCTGTCCCGGACACTCCCGGTCCCTGCCCGGCAACGCCCGGTCCCCGAGAGACAGCTGCACTCTGCGGGTGGTGAGAACCACCGGATTTGGTATGCACAACTTTGGCCACGGGTTCCTACAAACGATCGAGCGGGCTTTTCACACCCAGAGGGCCTTGTTGCAGAACGTGCGTATAGATCATGGTGGTGCTCAAGTCGGCGTGGCCGAGCAATTCCTGGACGGTCCGAATATCGCTGCCGGACTCCAGAAGATGCGTCGCGAAGCTGTGTCGAAACGTGTGCGGAGTCACTCGTTTTTGGATGTCAGCATTCTGGACCGCCCGACGCAGCGCCTTGCGAAAAACGCTTTCATGCAGATGATGGCGATGCGTTGATCCGTCGTGCGGATCGGTCGAAAGCTTGTCGGCTGGGAAGACAAACTGCCACGCAAATTGTCGAGGAGCTTCAGGGGATTGACTCGCAAATGCATCCGGAAGCCAGGCCGATCCAAAACCGGTTTTAAGATCCTGCTCGTGCAACTTTCGCACATTCTCAATCTGCAGTTTCAATGGCTCAACCGTCATTTCGGGCAAAACAGTGACTCGGTCCCTGGCTCCTTTGCCGTCACGAATGATGAGCTGCCTTCGGTCGAAATCCACATCCTCGATTCTTAATCGAAGAACTTCGTAATGGCGCAGCCCACCGCCATACAGGAGTTGAGCAAACAGCAGGGATTCTCCTCGAAGGTGTCTAAAAATGGCCGCGACTTCTTCTCGAGAAAGAACAACAGGCAGTCTTTGTGGACGTTTGGCGCGAACGGCCTCCAGAAATGCAAGTTCGCGTTTGAGGACATCGCGAAAGAGAAACAAGAGAGCGTTGAATGCCTGATTCTGAGTGCTCGCGGCAACACGCCCCTGGACGGCCAGGTCACTCAGAAACTCTTTGATCTCGACTTCGCCAACCTGTGAAAAACTGTCCGCCCAGCCACCAAAGGCCTGCGCAAACCGTTCTACCCAGCCAGTATAGGCGCGTTCTGTGCGCGGAGCATAATGACGGACACGCATGAGCTTGCGCATGGATTGCAGGACCTCTGGTTCCCTCGAATCGATCTTCCCGATCAACATGGCGTCTTCGGTCTCCTTCAGAGCTTCGGAAGTTTCAGCACGAGCATTTCGTACGTCCCCTGCCTGCCTTTCATGGTCCGCCCTGGTTAACCGCTCGAGAGTCGTGCGAATCTCGGTTAAGTCCGCCTTCGTGACTTCAGAAGATGAAGAAAGTTCGGCAAGCTGCTGGTAGAACTCCAGCGCTCGAACCACTTGCAGGCGAACGAAAGCGGGTTTGCCACCGTCGCGTAGTGTTTGCAGGAAACGAATGAGGCTTCCAGGCTGAATCTGAATGCGAGTGTCGGACGACTGGCGTGTCCATCGCGCGTATCGATCAAGCCAGTAAGGAAACCATTGCGCATCGCCATCACTTAATTGTCCATTCCGGACCGCCTGCTCCATGATCTGCACCGACACAGGAATGCCCCTTTCGTGCGAACCTGGTGTTGCCTCAAGACGCGACACCTTGACACCCGTAAGCTGTGTGGATATTGTGATACCTATCGATTGAGTGTCAATCGCACAATATCTGCCTACCGCGCGTGATATTGGATATTACTGCCTATCGCGTGTTTTTTGCCTCCAATATCAGGATATCACGCGCAGTAGGAAAATAATGAAGAGTTATTGGGCAAGAGCCATGGCTAAGACCCACACAGTGCTAGAGGTATTCATCGCATCTCCTGGTGACGTCGCGCCGGAACGCGAGGTCTTGGAAAGTGTAGTTGCGGAATTCAACTTAACTTGGGGCGACAAACATCGGGTGCGTCTCGAACTAGTCAAATGGGAAACGCACTCCCGCCCAGCTATTGGCGAAGACGCTCAAGATGTAATCAATCGCCAAGTCGGTGATGAATACGACATCTTTCTAGGCATCATGTGGGGCAGATTCGGAACTGCTACCGCGCGAGCGGAGTCTGGCACCGAGGAAGAATTCCAGCGAGCCTATGGACGCCTGAAAACGGGCGATCAAGTTCAAATAATGTTCTACTTCAAGGACGCAGGAATACCGCCTAGCAGGCTCGATGGCGAACAGATTGCGAAAGTGCAAGCATTCAAGAAAAAGATCGCTAACGAATTTGGTGCCCTGTACTACCAATTTGAAACGACCGACGAATTCCAAACCAAGGCGAGAATACACCTTAGCAAAGTGGTGCAAGATTGGCTTGACGCAAATACCGGCGTGATTGAATCCAAGACAGTTCCGGAAAAAGCCGAAGCGAAACCTGAAGAGTACAACCCGTTAGCGAATCTTGCCGCGCTCGACGACCGCGATGCGGATGAGGGTGTCATTGACTTGGTAGATCGCGGAACGGAGGCAATGGACGAGGTTGTCCAAATCGTCAACCGAATGGGTGCCGCAACAAATGACCTTGGCGAGAAGTTCACTCAACGCACCAAAGAGGCGGAGGCAATAACCGACAAGACCGATCGAAAATCTGCAAAGCGGGTTGCGAACAATGTTGCCAACGATATTGACATATTCGTTAAACGAATGTCCGTCGAAATCCCTGAATTCTACAAACAGAATGCGATTTTCACGGAGTCCTTCAGTAAAGTGGCATTGATCGCTGAGAAAGATTTGGATGAGGACGCCGACGATGTCGAGACTGCACTCAACAACATGCAGGAATACCGAACTGCAATTGATACAAGTTCAAGCAGCCTAGTCGAATTCAGACAGACGATTTCTAAGTTGCCGAAAATGACAACTATCTTCAATCAAGCACGCCGACGAGCGGTGGCAATCATGGATGACTTACTAGATCAATTGCGCATAGCCTCCAGTCAGGCAGGGGACATAGAGAAGCTTCTCGAACGCCTGCGGAAACCTGATCGTGACGAAGCCCAGTAACAAAGCCGTGAACCGGAGCACTCAATCAATCGGCAACTGAAATCAAAGCCTCCCGTTCGTGCCCGGTTAGAAGCAACATAGGTGCCATCCACCTTGTTTACGGAAGCGGTTGCTGCCATTAGAGTTCAGGCGAGTTTGATGTTGTTTTTTTGAAGGATTTGTCCGATGCCGCGAGTGAATCGGGTGGAGATTTGTGCTGAGGATGAGGTTCAGGCATTTCATTTGATCAATCGATGCGTGAGGCGGACGCATCTTTGCGGCAGGGATCGTCGGTCCGGGAAAGACTATTCACATCGGAAGGAATGGGAGCAACTGAGCGACGCCGAGCGATAGCGAGGATGAAGTCCGCGAAGGCGGTAGCGATGACTGCTTGAGGAGTTGGCCGGCATCTTTGCGATCGATGTGCTCAGCTTTGCGGTGCTCAGCAATCACCTGCATGTGGTTGTGAGGACTCGGCCGGATGTGGTGAAGACGTGGTCGGATGACGAGGTGGCTCTGCGGTGGTGGCGCCTGTTTCCTCAGCGGCGGGATGAATCCGGGGCTGCCGCTGAGCCCACAGAATTCGAGCTCAACGCCATCCGCAACGACACGTCGGGCCTGAAGGAGAAGCGGCGTCGGTTGAAGGATATTTCGTGGTTCATGCGGTGTCTGGCTGAACCGATTGCTCGCCGAGGCAACAAGGATGACAACGTCACGGGCCGTTTTTGGGAGGGCCGCTTTAAGGCTC
>JAGQQE010000141.1 GCA_020426345.1 Planctomycetaceae bacterium | reverse complement strand
TTCATCCAGTACTCATGTGGCGCTAATGGGTTGATCGGAAGAAGGCCTGTCACTGTTACGACTCTCCAGAAAAGAATGGTCCTGAAATACAGATCGGGACAGCCCGGAAGCGTACTGACTTTGTAAGAATTGCAACGGGAGATCGTTGTAAGAAATTCAAATTGCGCGGGTTTGATGGAAGCCCGTGAGAACATTTCAAAAACGTGCCAGCCTGTTCCCGGATTGCTAAATGCTTTGCGCAAATGAACTTGCGTCGGGTCTTCTTTGATCGGTCGACGATTGCCGCGGTCAAAAAAGAGTTTTTGGCATCGAGGTTGCTTAATAGTTCCGGCGAGAGAGAGACACGGGCTCGGAGATGAGATCCCTTGAGCCCGCTATCGGCAGCCTTGAGAAAGCGGCCGAGTTGAAGAGAGAGAAGGTTCGCCTGAGAAACGAACCTGGAGAGAGAATGAGAGACAGAGCGATCCGCCTTTGTGGTCGCTCTTCAGAAAAAGGCCATCGGCATCAACCAGATCCGATCGGCCTTTTTTCATGCGCGCGTCATACACGAATGTCTGTGTCTCGCTGCGGCTCCGCCAACGTGTTCTGTTCCGGCATCGTCCGCTGTTTTCTTTGCTGTCTGATCTCGAGATCAGACAGCCGTTTCTGGTGCAAAAACGAAAGAAGGCGCTGCACGCAAGCCGGATTTCGTGCAGCGCCTCTGGATGATCGGCCCGAAGGCCGTCATCTGAATCATGTGGTTGCCTGTAAGACGATTCTCTGGACAAAAGGGTTCAAAGAATTCGGCAAGTTCCTGAAAACAAGCCCGAATGAATACGGCGAATCCTTTCAGGTCTCCGTCTGTTTTTTGCGAAAGCAGTGTTGCAGCATCCCGGACTTGCCCGCACTGATCGCGATGGCCACCAGAAAACTCAGGCCGGCAAGGGCCACCGATTTGATACCGGCAGGCAGATCGGAACGTACAAAGAGCCAGCTACCATAACCGGTCGCCAGCAATATTCCGCCAAGACAATGGGCGGCCGCCGTCCAGAAGAAAAGCTTGTTGTTCATCAGTCGACCTGCGGCAAACAGAGTAGCAGTGACAGCGACTGCGTAGAAGATCGAAACGGCGACTCCTGCGTGGAATCGAGTCAACTGTACCACGGTCACCAGCATGCCCAGCGAAGTCGCGGCCGCAGTCACCTCACGCAGAAATTCAGCGAAACGGTCTCGATAAGACAGGCAGATACCCATCAGCCCGAGGAGCACCACGTGCATCGTAATCAGCGGGACCATGCGGGGGAGCAGCCCGAATGATTGAACTGACGAAACAAGATATCCATGACTGGCCCATGCGATGCAAACCAGTGAAATGGCGGCCAGGATTGAACGGCGAGTGTGAAGGCTGATGTAAAGCAGAACTGCTGCGTTTAAGACGATGGGCCAGATCTGGTTCGGAAGCCAGTTGATCGATGCCAGCTGAGGCATTGACACTCTGGCAGGAACGATCGTCGCCAGGGATGTCATGGCGAAAAATCCGAATTCCGCAAACCGAAGGCCTCGCCACCAGGCAATCGCATAGAAACCACCGAGAGCAAGGATCGTTAAGTACAGGGGCGATGCTGCCGTCATTGTCAGATTTTCAAGAAAGCCCCGATACGCAGGGAGCCCGTGCCACGGCACAATGAGCGGGTGCGCAGGAAGAAGTAACAAAGATGCCGTCAGCATCAGGCACCATTGAAGTTTCCTGCGTTTTTCAACAATACTGATTTCCAGCAACAGCAGCTGGACAGCGAGCAGGAATGGAACCAGCTGGTACAAGCCAAAAGTGGTATCCCAGAAGTGCTTCATTGTGACCGGCACATCGAACGAGATGGTCAGCGAATAGCTTCGGAAACAAACGGTACCAGCGACCAGAACGAATGGTGTCCATGGAAACCATGGCCATCGCCAGGGAGTACCGTTTTCTGCAACACTTGAAGAGCCAGAACGGATGGCAGGAATCAGTGTCAGTGCGAGGACGGAGGCTGCGGACGGAAATGCGGCGATCAACCATCGCACTTTTTCGTTGGTGAATCCCATGACTTCGGGAAGCAGGCCAAGCGGATAGCAGAAGAACAGGCCAAGAAATCCATAAAGCGGCAGACGCCATGACCGGGAAAGTCGAACCCGCAGCCCACGAATCAGCAATTCCGAAAGCACTACACAGAATCCATAACTCATCAGTATCAGTGCGACGACGCTTTCAAATGAATGGCCGTTGTCGCGGTCTGATCGCACAGTGATTAGTTCATCGAAGCTGATGGAAATGGCGAGGAACATCATCAGCACGATCAGGACAATCGAACGCGCGTCTTCCCAGACTTTGCCGACACGAACAATGACGATCGCCGTAATCGTCATCAGGACAGTTACAGCAGCAAGGCTCAATGCCAGCCCCCACGGTTCCATGTAGGCGACAGAACCCTGCCCGAAAAGAATGCTTTGATCACCCTGCCGAAACAGTTTCTTGAGCCCATAAACAAAAAGGCATGCACTGATCAGATAAAACGGGTTATGGGTGTAGAGCAACTTGAGAATACCATCGGATGCCGGAACAGCAGCCCGGACTGTCGAGCCGGATTCCATTTCATCGGAAGTTGCCTCCGGGGGAAGCGCAATGGGAGGCGACAATTGAGCGTCGACAGCGCCCGCAGCAGGACCAGAACTTGGCGCAGGGGTAGCGGCAGAATCTTCTGACATGATCAAACTCCCCGGAATAGACAGGAGGTGAGGGGATTCACCGGAAGAAAGACAGGGTTCCGGTGAAGCGATCGTTCGTAAAATATCGTGTCATCAATTGAAGAGACGAGCCACGATCATGACAGAGAGGGCAGGAAACTTTGTCTGGCTTTTTTGTAACGCTTCAGAATTTAGTTCCTGAGCGACACGTGTCGGGATTTCGCTCACAGTGACAAGTGACAAGTGACAAGTGACAACGGCCGTGGTCGCGTACGAATGAAGCGATTGCAGTGGTTTGGCGCAGTGCCGATCCATATCAATGGTGAGATATCACTGGGAAGACAACCTCACTGGGAAGCCAACCATTTCGCAAGTCGGGCCTTTACTTCATCGGACGGCTCAGCGACAGGTTTCAGGTTCCATTTTTCTGTGGGTTCGGTCACCGGTTTGACTTCGATCGTGCGGATTTCGCCGCGGCGGGCGATCAGCACGTCAATCGTCTCGCCGATACCAAGTTGCGTCAGTTGATCCCGCCAGGTTCTGGAGTTCACTCGATATCGATTGAAAGCCAGAATTTCATCATCCACATTCAGCCCCGCCTCGTGGGCCGGTGAATCGTGCGTCACGCCGGTAATGATGACCGACGCCGATCCATCTGATGTCTGGATTCCAATCCATGCTCTGGGTTCCTCCCGTTTGTCATTCGGGGTCTCGTCTGTCTCAGCAGGCTTTACCTCCCGGGCGGCCTCGTTTGTTGGCGCGGTGGCTGCCTTGGTTTCAGCAACAGTCCCTTCGGATTTCGATGCTGCAAACCGGAGCCCCAGCCAGTTCAGCGCGGGCTGGTAGTCCAGTTCATCGGTTGTTTCGACGTGCTGAGCCAGCCAGGCATTCATGTCCGTGCCCGCAACTTCGCTCAAGATCGCGGCAAAGTCACTGTTCGAATAACCCTTCGGGCCGGAATGCCGCTGGTACAGCAATCGCATGGCATCGTCCAGACTGCGCGCATCATTCGTGAGTTCACGAATGCGTGCATCCAGCAGGAAGCCAACCACACAGCCCTTGACATAGTAGCTGACGCGACTGTTCGAACTGTTCTCATCAGGTCGATAGAACTTGATCCAGGAATCAAAACTGGATTCAGACAAAGACTGCACATTGCGCCCTGGGTTTGTCTGAAGTTTCTCAATGCTTTTTGACAGTCGTTTCAGGTAGGCCGACTGGTCAATCAGCCCGGCCCGCACCAGCATCAGATCTTCGTAATAACTGGTCAGCCCTTCGGCCACCCAAAGACTGCGGGTATTGTTCTCCGTTTCATAATCGTATTGAGTCAGCTCGACTGGTCGCAGACGCCGAACATTCCACGTGTGGAAGAATTCATGGCTGACAAGACTCAGCCAGTCTTCGTACTTTTCCTTATTGCGATAATTCCATCGACTGGTCATAACCAGCGTTGAGTTATCGTGTTCCAGTCCACCACCGGTTTCGGAAATCACATTCAGGAATTTAAACCGCGAATACGGAACGACTCCCCAGAATGCCTGCTGCCGGGCAACAATTTGCTGAACGTCCGCTGCCGCTTTGGCCGTGTCCCACAACGAACTGTCGCCAATTGTCGCCAGAACATGCGGTACGCCACCGGCGTTAAAATCCTGCACGACCGGGTTCCCGCACAGCACCGGCGAATCAATCAGCTCATCAAGATTCTCCGCCACGTAGGTATGATCGCGACCCTCCACTGCCACAAGAGACGTCATTGAGCGAGACCAGTCTTCCGGAACATCGAAGTGAATTCGATGGGGGGTTGATTCGGCGCCGGCGACGGTCAGGAAGGTGGCCGCGCCGTTCAAAACGGCCATGTCCCGATCCACCCAATTGGTTCGCACAGACATCTCGTGGCAATAGAGTTGATAAGTGATTCTGACATCTTTCCCAATCGGGCACTCGACCAGCCAGCGATTCTTGGAAGTCTTTTGAATAGACAACGGTGCTTTTCCATCGCTGGTCGCATGCAGATGGTCCACATGACGTGCGTACTCCCGAATCAGGTACGATCCGGGTGTCCATGTCGGCATCATGAGTTCAATGGTTCCGGTGGCTGGCGTTGGAACGACCATCTGAATTTCAGCGTAATGCGCCGCCCGGTGCTCGAACGATACGGTGTACTCCAGAGCTCGCTTTTGTTCGGCTGAACATGACAATGAGGTCAGCAGAAACGAAACGGCAGAGTAAAAAAGGACTCGAATCATGTTGTTTCAATCGTGGAGAGACCGCATACAAGAGCCGGATCACGTCAAACGCTGAGTGATAGCATAATGCCAGTCATCCGTCAGCGAGGTTTTCGGGGTCAGCGACGGCCTGGTCCAGCTGTCCGTTGAAAAATCGGGACAGCGACGGTGTTAAACGGAGATCAAGTTTCAGATTGGAGATTTGTATTTCGAATTCGCCGTTTTTGTGTGGATGGGGGCGCTGCTCAGCTCGGGATCAGCAAACGGGGCTCAGGCAAGCTCGTAGTCACCGACAGGTGGTGAAGGATCTTTCCAGAGCTGATCCGTGCGAACGAGCGTCTTGAGGATCGTGATGAGTTTTCGCATGACAGCCGTGAGTGCCACGGCCATCCCAGAGCAACTCTCTTCCGTGAAGAAGAGGCGATGAACACTGGCCTGTCAAACCAAGCCTCTGACGAGAGATGAGGTTTCACGACTGAATACAAACACAAGTCGGGAAGAAAGGCCATCTTTTTCTGCCAGAAACACACTTCCCAATGTGGTCTTTGTTCCAGTGCAATCATCATTCTGCAGGGCCAGAATCGACGCTTCCCGGGACTGAAGCTCAGGGCAACGCGAAGACACTCACCAGTGCTTGGCAAATCCCATGTTTGCCCGGCCAAACCTGGCGAAGCAAAACGCAGAAGGCTGACCTCTGCGGCGATGAATGGCTTGGCTGTCCGTTCAAAAAAACGGGTCAGGTAGACAGGTACCCAGGGCGACTGGAAACCGTCGTGTTTTCAGGTCTCCAGCTCGAGCCAGTTCCGTTTTCAACAGGCTGTTAGGTTAGGCTGTTGTGCTCTCTGGCGTCGCCTACTGTGTTCTTGTTCTGCGACGGTTGCCGGGACGTTGGCAACTTGGGTTCTTGAGAGCGTCTTCATTTTCCATGAGCAGCGTCAGCGCACGGCAAGAAAGCGGGGAACAGACGCATGTCGTCCGGCGGTGGGCCGCAGTCATACGAAACAGACGCATTGCGCTGCTCCCCGTCTTTCACTTCAGTTCAGCTGAACGGTTTGCTTCACCCGGTGATACGCTCTACCGGACCTGGTGGCTGCAGTGATCAGTTGGTCAACTGCCCCACCATGATTCCGTAGAGGTATCCATCAAAGAGGATTTCACCCCAGTAGTCCGTGGTTGAGTCCCGGTGAAGCACATACTGCACCGTCGTAAAGTACCCGCCTGGTGGCGGAACGTAGTTAATGGTGATTGTGTTGCTGGTCTTCGTGTAGGTGGCTGTTTCTGTACCCATTGAAACGGTGCCGTTTGGGTAAAACACGAACGTTGGCAGTGCATCTTCCACGCCGGGGTAGAGATCGACATAGTAGTCGTATTCTTCAACAGAACTGACTCCCATCAGATAGGATCCATTGAAGTACCTGACTTGCCGAAAGGCCGTTCTTCCTCCGGCTGAAACGGTGCCGGCGCACATGGCCGACATCACCAACATACAAACACTCAACCTGAACTTTGCTGACATCGACAACTCCCGAATAGTTTGACGTCACGCCATGGCGTGAACTTCCCTGTCCATGGTCCGAAGCGCACCTTCATCGCAGCCATCTCAGGTGTGTTTTCTGAGAGGTAAAAGTGCCCTGGACCATCTCCGTCAACAGACAATCCGTGAAACATGGATTCGTCCTTCACTTCGCCCGAAGATTCTTCGCGAAATCTGAAAAGGTTTCGTATCGACGAATGCGGTCATTCGACTAGCATGACAAACCTCAGGAAGGAACCAGTCCGCGGCGGGCCACGCAGCGAGAGGCAGGAAATGAATAATCAGTCGGCGATGATCTCATGGTTGGGGCAACTGCGTGATGGTGACGATGCAGCAGCCTGTCAACTCTGGGATCAGTATTTCAGCCAGTTGCTGGCCCTGACACGCCAGCGACTCCGCCATACGTCGCGTGCGATGTCGGACGAAGAAGACATCGTCATCAGCGCGATGAAAAGCTTCTGTATCGGGTTGAGGAATGGTCGCTTCGAACAATTGACCGGGCGGGAAAGCCTCTGGCGTGTCCTGCTGACAATTACCCTGAGGAAGATCGCCGACAAACATCAGTTTGACCATCGCGGAAAACGCGACATCTCAAGGATACAGTCTGGTCACGCGAATGACGTTGGTGGTGACACCACTCTTGAGACGCTTCTGAGTCGGGAACCCGATCCGCAAACCGCCATTGCCTGTGCCGACGAGATTGCTTCCCTGCTGGAACGTCTGGAGCACGATGACCTGCAACGAATCGCGTTAATGAAAATGGAAGGATTCACGAATCAGGAAATCGCGGAGCGGGTTGACTGCAGCCGCTCTTCTATTGAACGCAAGTTGCGAACGATACGCATGATGTGGAGCCAGGAATGACCCGTACCGGTTCAGGCGAAGATCGCCACCTGACCCGCCAGCAGTTGCTGCAGATTGAAAGCATTTGCGACCGCTTCGAAAGGGATGCTCGCGATGTTCCATCGGATGCGGCTGAGTCTCTCTATCAGGTTTCGCCCACAGACAGCCAGACAATTTCCTGCAATGATCGTTACATCGAGACTTATGTTGCGGAAGCTGACCTGGATCTTCGGGATATCGTCAGGGAAGAATTGCAGCGGATCGCAGATGAGCTTTGCGATTCGGCCATGGCATTGCGTCGGACCGAGGATTTTGACTCATTGAACGTCGCTGCGGAAGATCTTTCGATCAGCGATTCCTTCACCCTGGAGCCTCCATCTGTTGAATCGCAGAGCGAGACAACGCGATTGAAGACTCTTTTCGGCGAGCGATTTGATCCCATCGAACAGCTGGGTGCCGGAACCTACGGGAAAGTATGGAAGGTTCGCGACCGAAAGCTGAACCGCACCGTCGCGATCAAGTTCCCCCATATTCCGAATGCAACAAGTCATGCGAGATTCCTCCGCGAAGCACGCGCGGCCTCCCGGCTCGACCATCCGGGAATTGTCCGCATTCTGGAATTAAACGACCATCACGACACCTGTTTTCTCCTGATGGAATATGTCGACGGCCCGTCCCTCTCCCGTGTGATGCGCACAGAGAAGCAAAGTCATCGACAGATTGCAGTCCACCTTCGATCGATCGCAGACGCACTTGCCTATGCTCACGGACTTGGGGTCATTCATCGCGATCTGAAGCCTCAGAATATCTTGTTTGATCTGGCGGGCAGAATTCAGATTGTTGACTTTGGACTGGCAAAAGACTGGTGTGATGCCGACGCATCACTCACCGCCAGCGGGATGCTGATGGGCACACCCGCATATATGGCTCCGGAACAGGTCAGTGTCTCCAGGTGTGACGCGGCTCCAACGCTGGACGTATACGCTCTGGGCGTTGTGTTGTACGAGATGCTCACGGGCGAACTGCCGTTTCGCGGATCAACAGATCGTGTGCTCTACCAACTGTCCAACGTCGACCCCGTTCGTCCGCGGTTGCTGAATCCTTCGGTCCCGGAAGAGCTTGAAACGATCTGTTGCAAGTGTCTCGAAAAACGACCTGAAGACAGATTCCGTTCGATGGCGGACCTCCGTGACGAACTGACTCGCTACCTGGATGGGATGCCAATCCATTCGAAGCCACCGGGCAGTTTGAAACGCCTGCAAAAATGGGCCGCTCGCAATCGAGGGCTGGCGGCCGCTGCGGCGAGTGCCGCCACTCTGGGCTGCATCACCATTGCCGTGTCGCTGATCGCTGCAGCGGTGCTGAAAGAAGGCTGGAATCGGGAACACCATCTGCGAGTTGATGCTGAGCAGGCAAAACGGGAGCTTGCTGTGGCCCTGCAAGATGTTTCCGCAGCCAGAGATGCAGAAACCAAAGCGAGAATTTCTGCCCAGAACAATGCCGAAACCGCTCGCCAGCAAGCCGTGGCAAACCGCGAATCTCTAAGGTTCATTGAGACCGTCTTTCAGGATGCTGACCCACTGCAGGCGCTGCTGGATGGCCAGGGTTTCGGTCAGCCGTCTCACGAACAGACGACGCTCTCCGCAGTCATCGATGCCGCTGCCGCGCGAATCGGTGTGGAACTGATGAGCCAGCCTGCGGCCAGGGCGCACGTTCTGGACGTGATCGGGAATGCGTATCGGTCGATCGGACAGTTCGCAAAAGCCGAGACGGCATTCTCCCGCTCAGGGCAGATCAGAGATCAATTGTCTGTCGGTGGCCCGGGATCCGGAGACACGAGCGTCAGCCCTGAAGCTGTTCATCACTGGTTTTACCTGGGTCGACTTGCACACGACCAGTCCCGGTGGGATCAGGCAGAGGATCTTTACCGCAGGGCCATTCGCGAGACGGAGATTGCTGATGAACGCTCTATCCACTTCAGGGACTTGCAGCTGGCGATTGCGGACATAGAGTTTCAGCTCGGCAAGCTTAATGCAGATCGAGGAGAAGGTGAAAACGCTGCCGCCCATTTTCAGCGTTCGCTTGAGATTCGGACAAAATGGCTTCCCGCGGACTCGACTCTCGTGCAGTCTTCACAGGTAGGACTTGCGATGGCCTTCTCCGGGACCGAATCAGAGCAGCCGCTCCGTGAACTTCTGTCGCTGCCTGGTCAACAGGACTGGCTCAGGAAAGGTGCACACCTCTTCGCCGGTGCAACTCTCCATCGGCGCAACGGCGAGCTGGACGATGCCATCCTGGAATACGAATCTGTTATCGAGATCGTGGACCGGCACCTGTCTGACAGCCATCCGATTGCAATTTTTGTCCGCGCAGATTTTGCGGGGCTGCTTTACGAACGCGGAGTCTATAAACGAGCCCTGCCAGTAATTCAGGATGTCCTGCAACAGGCCGATCAAATCTGTACCTCGCACCGGAAGTTGCTGCCCATTCGATTGAAGCTGGCCTTCGAATTCAGTCGAGCAAATCGTTTTGATGAGGCGAGGCAGCTCTATAACGATGCTCTTCGATATCATAGGCCGGACACCGCTTCGCTGATGGAAATACACCATGGCCTCGCATTTTGTGATCTGGTCGCCAACCAGGCGACTGATGCCCTGAAGCATATCGAATTCGTCTGGGACCAGCGGCGGACTTTTGTTCTGGAGCAAACAGCATGGTACGCCCATGTCTACGCACTGGCGCTGAAACAGGCCGGACGGGAATCCGAAGCGGTTCGGCTGGAAGCGGAATCGTACGACGCGGCAAAAGCGATCGAGCAACCACTCGAACATCCTGTCTGGGCCGAACGCATCGCTGTGGTTTTCGCCCACAACAATGATTTTGACAACGCAGTACGAATGAACAGTCACGCCGTCAGGCTGGAACGAATGGTTCGACCTGCAGACCATCCCCGGCTCGCTGACAGGCTCAGTTCGCTCGCGTTCCTGTTGCAGCGTCAGGGATCGACTGACGCGGCAGTGGATGCATGGGAAGAATGTCTTTCGATCCGGGAAATGCAATTGCCATTGGACGACATCCGTATTCAGGAAACACGTAATCGCCTCTCGTCGCTGAAAAGTGAAAGGGGCGTTTCGGATACGCTGGCAGACGCGACCGAGTAACCGTCAATTTTAATCCGTCTAACCTGACCTGACGGCCTGTTGGAAGACGGGACTGGCTCAAGCAGGAGACCTGAAAACACGACGTTTTACAGCCGTCCAGCGTGCCTGTCCCGATTTTTCAACGGACAGCTCACGGATTGTTTTCGTTTGTTTGCTCCACCCGGCGTGATCTGTGACTCCGCCCCCACCAAGCGGCAATAATTCCTCCAACAATATTCTGAATGATGCCACTGAAGACAGCCGCGGCAGCAGACAGTGGCATCGCCGCAAAGTGTTCCCGCGCGAGTGAAGCGGCAAGCCCGCCATTTTGCATCCCGACTTCAATGCTGACGGTTCTGGCGAGTGATTCCGGGTACCGCAGGAGTTTTGCAAGACCATATCCTGTTCCAAAGCCAATGAAGTGCAACAGCGTTGCAGCGAACAGTAAACGAACAAAGTTTGACGCGATGGAGTCCGCACTGGCTGCAACAATTCCTGCTGTCACGAATGTGAAGGCAAGAACTGCGACTGTGGGTCCAAGGATGCCAATGCGATCTGCGGTGACCGGGAATTTCCAGCGTATCAGTACGCCCAGCGCTACCGGGGCTACAGTAAGCTGCAATGCAGAAAGGCACATACCAGGCACGTCGACGGGCACGATCTGCCCAGCGAGAAGGCTCGTCCAGAGCGGTGTCATGACGAATGCCATGACCGTTGATGCCAGCGTCAAAACGACAGAGGCAGCGACGTTCGCTTTCGCCAGATAGCTGATCATGTTGGAGGCCATCCCTCCGGGGCAGCTGGCGACCAGCATGATGCCAACCGCCAGGCCGGATTCCAGGTGCAACAGTGCGGCGACGCACCAGCCACTGAGCGGCATGATCGTGTACTGCAGCAGGAAACCAGCGGCAATGCAGCCCGGCATACGAGTCACCTGGCGGAAATCGTCCAGACTGAGTGTCAGCCCCATTCCCAGCATGGATGCCGCCAGAGACCAGAAGATCCACGGCTTGTCGAACCATATCATTGTGGCCGGTCGAACAAATGCGACAGTTGAGAGCAGTAAAAGCCAGAGCAGATACAGACGATTAAATCGATGTACTAACTTCCCCATGTCTTGATGCATCTCTTCATTGTTCGCAGGTCTCGGCCAGATCTCTTAACACAGAACGATCAGACCACTCAAAGATCGCTCAGGACGACATTTCGTGATCGCCACACTGTAATCAACCGTCTGGCCGTTGTAAGTTGCTCTGCACTGCTTTCGAGGCGAACATTCGCTGAACATTTCAAAACTCTTGATGGAGTGCGTCCAATGGCATCCGGGACAAGTCATCGTCATGGAATCGAACGCCGCAAGTTCCTTCAATATGTCGCAGCTGTTTCGGCTATACCGTCCTTCGCTCTTCGCGCTGAAGGAGCCATCAGTGCCGCTCCGCATTTCAGCGACAATCCCTTTCAACTGGGAGTCGCTTCAGGAGATCCCGAACCAAACAGTGTCGTCATATGGACGCGTCTGGCTCCAGAACCGCTTGAGGGCGGCGGTATGTCCGGTGAGCCTGTCCGTGTCACCTGGGAAGTTGCTGACGATGAAGCGTTCAGCCGGGTTGTCCGTAAAGGAACCGCTCTTGCCATGCCTCAGCTGGGGCATTCGGTCCATGTGGAAGTTGATGGCCTGCAACCGGATCGCTGGTACTTCTATCGTTTCCATACTGGAGGCGAATTGAGTCCTGCAGGACGAACTCGCACAGCTCCCGCCAGGCACGCGATGCCCGATCGGATGCGATTCGCTTTCACATCCTGTCAGCATTACGAGTATGGATACTTCAATGGGTATCCGCATATGCAGCAGGAGGATCTGGATCTGGTGATCCATCTGGGCGACTACATTTACGAATATGCTGGTGCAGAAAAAAAGCCCCGAAAGCACATCGGAGAAGAGGTCACCAGCCTGGATGACTACCGCACGCGTTACTCCCAGTATCGTCTGGACATGACCCTTCAGGAAACACACCGATTGTTTCCCTGGCTGGTTACATGGGATGATCACGAATTCGATAACAACTACGCGAATCTGGTGTCAGAAGAAGAGGGTATTTCGCCGGACGAGTTTCTGGTTCGCCGGATGAACGCGTATCAGACATACTACGAATTCATGCCTCTCCGACGACGATCTTTTCCGCAGGGGCCCTCTATGAAGCTGTATCGAGGCTGCCCGTTCGGGCGCCTGGCTGGTTTTCATGTTCTGGACACTCGACAGTATCGAACGGATCAGCCAAATGGTGACCACCAGAAGCCCATGGAAGGCAAAGTCTTCGACACCAACGCCACAATGCTGGGAGCTCAACAGGAAAGCTGGCTGATGTCCAGCCTTCTGAAATCAACCTCTACCTGGAACGTTCTGGCCCAGCAGGTCATGATGGCCCCACTGAATCGGGGTGAAGGCGAAGACAAACGCTACAGCATGGATCAGTGGCCGGGTTATGACGTCAGCCGAAGACGTCTGCTGAATTTCTTCCACGAACGAAAAATCCCAAACCCTGTTGTACTGACAGGTGATATCCATCTGAACTGGGTGAACGATCTTCAGCTTGACTTCGAAGATCCGAATTCACCGCTGGTGGGGACAGAGCTTGTTGGTACTTCGATGACTTCCGGTGGCAACGGTGGCAATTCAATACCAGAATACGAACGAGCGGCCGCACAAAACGATTTTGTTCGATGGTACAACTCCAACCGGGGCTACGTGAGTTGTGAACTGACTCCCCGAACGTGGACCAGCTATTTTCGTACGACACCATTTGTCGACAAGCCCGGCGCGCCGATAGAAACGAAGGCGACGTTCGTCATTGAAAACGGCAAACCCGGTGCGCAACAGGCCTGATCGGGTGGGTCGTCATTCTATTGCTTCTGTATTTCTTCTTCATGACCGGCCTGCCGGATAGCAGCCGCTTCTTCAGCGGCTTTAGCGTCTGCGAGTTGCTTTTCGAGCACAGCCGGGTGCATGAAGTTGTGGCTGTCGGCGATGCTCAGCGGTCCCGAATCGTCGGTCTCTCTGGAGCGGAAAAATGGAATGCCTAAACGGATTCCAGCCAGCCGGTAACTTTTGTACACGCTGCCGCGACTGAGCGGTCCGATACCAAACATCCAGGAGTCTGTGGCATTGCTTCGAGCAATGGCATCTCCGGACTGCCAGACAGGAATTCCGGTTTCACGGTGATAGGCATACACCATCACCTTTGATACCCCGATGCTGGCATTGCGTTTGCCAACTGAGATTTCCGGAATCGCTGCGATGGATGGGAAACCTGTGATTGCGGTTGCAGCCTGGCCGATCCCATTGCTGGACGGAATTCCATAGGTGACTTCCATTGAGTCGGACCCCAGCGCGCCGATGCGGGCTTCGAGCACATAGTCGGCAGCATTCTTGTCCGTTTGAATCAGACAGCCGGACATTGTCATCTTCTGTCGCATCGCGCTGGCAATGTATTCTGAGTTGACAAACATGTTGCCCTTGATGGCCTTCATGTACTCTGTGTCCAGGTAGACTCGTTTTCCGGCTAACGGTGACAGATCCAGCTGATCGACCGCGCGATCAACCGAATCGGACAACAGAAGTTGTTCGGTTCCACTGCGTTGCACGGCAGTACCGCAACCTGCGATAGCCGCCATTAACAACATCACCAGGGTTGAGTGCACTCGTTGGGCGATCACGACGGGGAGACTCGGCGGGACAAAGAATGAATGCCCGAGGCGCAGGAGACCGGCTTCGGGGCTGCTGCGAATGATAGAGGTGTGTGCGCGGTTGGCAGCCGAATCTTGACCAGAATTGCAGACCAGAACCCAGTGGCTTTCGTGACCCCGACGCATTTCGGCAAATCCTGCGGCTGACTCTACCCTTCAAACCAGCTGTCAACAGACCTCATTCCAGTCTGGGGCTTTCGTAAAGTGATTGCTGGTAAAGAGTTAGGGGACTAGTGTACAAGCCCGAATAATCGGAACATGAATGTTGGTTCGGTCGTAACCTGTTCACACGAGTTGTTTTACCGATTCCGTAACGCCGCAAAACGACCCCCAGAATTGCCCAGTCATCACATCTGGATGTCGTAACTGCATGCCTGCTCGTAACTTGCGCTGTTCATCTGGAATCCGCTTCGCGTCACGGTAGGAT
>JAGQQE010000140.1 GCA_020426345.1 Planctomycetaceae bacterium | reverse complement strand
CGATATGGCGAGTCAGTCAGGTCCGCTTAACCAACCATCGGACCCACCAAGTCCCGAAATTCAGAACTTCCTGGAACGATCCATCCTCAGTGTGCTGGTCCTGCTGTCGCAAAGTGCACGGACCGTATTGTGGATGGTGTTCATGCCCAGAAGTTTTGTCACGATGAGTCCACTGCATCGTGCGGAATTTGCACCACCCTATTCCTTTCTGATCTTGAGCCTGCTGCTGGCGGGAATCGGGATCCGCCTGGGCGTGGCCTTCTTTCAACAACCCGTAGATCACACGGTCCTCAGCCGCCTGGCATCAACCGTCAAATCTGTCTCGCTTGAAGACGTTTTTGTACTCACCGTGCCCAGTATCATTCTGGTCGCTATGGCCGGGGCTGGTGTCGCACGGTGGACGGCCCCCAAAGTCAAACTGCCTCACAACCCGGTGGTCCGCTGCGTCTGTCTGTGTGCGGGTCTTCAATTCATCGTGGTTGGGTTCTGTTGCCTGGGCGCTCTGATCATCAAAGCACTTTCCGGTACGTCGATGGTTCTGCCAGGAAACCTGTTTGATCAGATCATAGCGGCAGGCCTTCTGTTGCTGATTCTGATTTCAACTCGCCCTTTGTATCACACGATTCGAAAGGCCGGAACGACGCGGCTGGCCGGTAATCCCTTCGCAGTGATGCTGCTTTCGTTTCTGGCGACCACATCTGTGCTTGTAGGCGTGGCAATTGTCAACGCTGTTAGCTTTGACCTTGGGCAAACGATTGCGGAGGCCAGACAGCGGCATCAGCATCAGATTCTGTCGGACGTCTACGTCGCAGCTCGAACACTGTCTTCTCGCATGACAAGAGTCGCTTCGGGGGCACCTGCGATTGAAATGAACCTGGCACTGGTCAATGTCAGCGAAGAACCCGTTCTGCTGCCAAGACCGTTTGAACTGGAGCATGCCGTTGACCCCAGGCGGACTCCTTTTCAATTGTTGACGACGGCTGTCTCGGAACAGGAAGCGGGCTTGGTACTGCAGCCCGGCGAGACTCGGATTGTCAACTGGACGCTTAGCATTCCCGAATGGTGTTCCGATCCAAAGGTGCATCAGACACCACTGCCAGTGACGTTTTATTGTTTCCCGTACGTCGGCACCGATGACATGTTGAACATCCATCCCATCGGCGAAAGTCGACTCGTGTACGCGGAGCTCCAGTGGCCGATGTCCGAAGCCTGGCGCACGCTGGATCGCGAAAAAATCCAGCGAACCGGCCGAATGATCTCCGAATCGCGTGATATCCGGTAGTGCGTTCTCAGCACGAGAAAACAGATCAGCCGCACATCAACGATGCACAGGCGGAAATGCTGCCTGTGTCATGAAACACATCGCCGGCATCCCGCATGGACGCAAATCTGAAGACTCCAATTGACAAAATCTGCGTATCCGCCAACCTAAGGCACTAAGGCACTACTAAGTGAGAGTCAGTGATGAAGTGGAAATGCTGCAGTCCACGCCGCCGTAAATGCACCCTCTCTTCCGACATGCTTGTCCCGAGGAGAGGCTTCTCCATCCAGGAACTGCTTGTTTCCATCACTGTGATTGCCATTCTCATGGCCCTCATCCTGCCGGCCGTGCAGCAGGCTCGCGAAAGCGCGCGGCGGACGCAATGTGTTTCGAATCTCCGTCAACTCGGTATCGCAATGCATTCCTATGCTGACGTCTACCAGTTCGTGCCACCCGGAAATACCAATGGCTATTCGGCCTTCGTTCTGTTGCTGCCGTTCCTCGAACAAAGCAGCCTTTATGCTGAATTCGATCTTGCCTCTCTCGCTCAGGACAGTAGCAATTCCCGGTTCCACAGAACACCACTAGCGATCCTGAATTGTCCGTCTGATCCAGGCAACAAGGGATCCATTGCACAGAACAATTATGTCGCAAATGCCGGTTCCGGCCTGCATGAATCGGGCCAGTTTCGCGGAGTCTTCACGATACCTGCATTGGGTGGGCAACGCGGGGGCGGGTGGATCAGGTTCGATTCAATCACAGATGGTCTGTCGAATACCGCCGGATTCGCTGAGATTCTTGTCTCCGATGGGTCTCGCCACAATTTGCGAATTGTCGGATCGGTCAAGCCAGCGTTTCGGGATTCCGGTCAATCGGCGGAATTCACACAAAAGTGTGATAGTCCTGAAACTTTGACGCGACGGGTGAGTACGGGGGATCGGGGTTTCCCATGGATCGACGGAAACCATCCAACCACTCTTTACAATCACGTGGCTCCTCCAAATCACCGCGCTTGTACCAACGATGGAAGCGTTCCGGATGGGTCTTTTCCTGTCTCAAGCACGCACGGCCTGACGGCCAATGTTTGCCTTGTCGATGGATCCGTCCGAGGTATTAGTTCCCATATCGATCAGAAAACCTGGCAGGCGATTGGTACTCGTGCAGGCGCTGAAGTAGTGTCGGAATTTTAGACCAGTTGAAGGAGTTCCGAAATGGTTCGAAGGTTTGTTTCCATCGCTCCTTCTGTACTCTTGTTGCAAAGGCCACCAGTATTTGGAAGCGAATGGTGGATTGACAATCCAATCGAGGATGATTTGCTTGAAGCAAACGATGACATACACGTAGACGGGGCAGGTCCGGCAGACGCCGACTTCACTTTAAAGGTGTACGTGTCCGGAGCTCTCCTGAAATCTCAGCAATGCACTGTCGGTGTTGATGATTTCTGGGTAGAGTGCGTTGAGCCACCAATGGGAGGGTGGACTAATAATCCAAGCACTATTCCTGGGCGAGTTAAGGTATACCAGGGTCATGGAAATGGCGTCTTCCTTGAGAAAGTCAGCGTCGATTTTTGCGCATCTGATGGACAGGCGTAATTGATCCCCGCGGACCACTCCTGATGCAACCTTCTAACCTGAATCGTCGAACAGAAGTCTCATGAATCAAAGGTTTGCGATTGCTTGCGTCGGAGTCCTGTGTGTTTGGGTGGTCCTCGCAGGGTGCGAATCTCGATCTGACATCGCTTCCCGTGAGTCGTCAGTTTCAAACGATCCATTGAGCCCGGACATCCGGCTTGTGGCATTTCAATTGAAAACGACACCCGCCGATGGCGGAAACAGAATCAGTGTCGGCAAGCCGTTTCACATTGATGGAAAGATTTGGTCTGCCGATTCGCTGGAATCGGCAAAACTGTCCGTGAGTGTGTTACAGATTGTGGAAGGTCGGGGACTGCGCCGCTTGTATTCGGAACGAGTTGAGCTTGAAGAAGAATCGAGCCACCTGTACGCATACGGCCTTCTGATGGATGCCCTGGGCAAGGCTGGGCCGCATTGTATTCGCGTCGTCTATAAAGGCGAAGTTCTTGACGAACACGTCCTCTTGATTCATAAGTGAATAAGCAGACATAACAAGTAGCAAGAGGTGTCGGCGACGGTCTTGAAACAGGTTAGTGACAGATTCGAGAAAAGATCTTCGAATTCGAGTTCGTGGATAAGCGCAAGGTGAACTACAGGTAGCATTTTCTGAGTCGTTCTCTGCGTCTTCGTCTGGGGATTTCCCAGCGATGTTTGGGGTGTGACTGGGGCCAGGTGTCGGGGAGAAGGGATTCGGGGGGAGGCTCCGGCTGGGATCTGCGTGAGTACGTCGTTGAGACATGCCCACGGTTCTACTTCATTGGCTTTGCAACTCGCGATGAGACTCATCATGACAGCCGCTCGGGCTCCGGCTTCCGGACTGCCGACGAACAGCCAGTTCTTCCTGCCGATGGCGACCGCCTTCATGGTCCGCTCAGCCGCGTTGTTGTCGATGCTGAGCTCTCCGTCTTCGAGATAGCGATTCAGGGCTGTGCATTGGTTGCGGGCGTACGTCGCGGCCTGGCCAATGATGCTCTTCGGAAGGAAATTCTGCTCGTCCAACTAGGTTTTCAGTTCGACCAGCAGCGGCGCAGCACGTTCCTGCCGCTGAGCCAGGCGGAAATCGGCATCCTGATCTTTACAGGCTCGTTCGATTTCATATAGACGACTGATCACCGCCAGGACAGATGGCGTCGAAAGTACGACTCTGGTTTAGCTCAGAATGTCGCGAACGATGTTCCCGTGGACGTCGGTGAGCCGAAAGTCTCTGCCCTGGAAGCGGTAGGTGAGTCGTTCGTGGTCGATTCCCAGTTGGTTCAGAATGGTGGCATTCAGGTCGTGGATGTGAACCGGTTTATCAACGATGTTGTAGCTGAACTCGTCGGTGGTACCGTAGACCATTCCAGGTTTAATGCCACCGCCTGCCATCCAGATGGAAAAACATCGCGGGTGATGATCGCGACCGTAGTTATCCCGGCTTAATTTGCCCTGGCTGTATATCGTTCGGCCAAACTCCCCACCCCAGATCACCAGCGTGTCTTCCAGAAGTCCCCGGGATTTCAGGTCCTGCACAAGAGCCCATGAGGGTTGATCGATATCCTTGCACTGAGCCGGCAGGTCGCCAGCAACGTTTCCGTGCTGATCCCAGCCGCGATGAAAGATCTGAACGAAACGCACATCGCGTTCGAGCATCCTGCGTGCGAGCAGGCAACTTGCTGCGTAAGTGCCTGTGGTGGTGACGTTCGGACCGTACATGTCAAGAATATGCCGGGGTTCGCCTGACAGGTCCATCAAATCCGGCATGGAGGTCTGCATCCGAAAGGCCATTTCGTACTGGGCAATCCGGGCCATGGTCTCCGGATCTCCGATCGCTTCGTAGGTCCTTTCATTCATCTGTGCGACGCGATCCAGCATCCGGCGGCGAGCAGCCTGACTGACTCCATCCGGATTGGAAAGGAACAATACCGGATCACCCGAGCGACGCAGAGAGACTCCCGAATATCGGCTTGGAAGAAAACCAGCTCCCCAAAGACGGTTGTACAGCGCCTGCGCATCACGCTTGGCACCCCAGGTTGGTGTCATCACGATAAACGACGGCAGCTCCTTGTTGATTGATCCCAATCCGTAACTTAACCACGAGCCAAGGCTTGGGCGACCTGGCAGCTGATGGCCCGTACAAATATAGGTGATGGCAGGATCATGATTGATCGCCTCGGTATGCATCGAACGAATGATGCAAAGATCGTCGACCATAGAAGCCGTATGTGGAAGCAATTCGCTGACCCATGCACCGGACTGACCATGCTGGTCAAACTTGTATTTTGACGGAGCGATGGGAAACCGGGACTGACCAGACGTCATCGTTGTCAGTCGCTGGCCGTTACGAACCGATTCGGGCAGATCTTTGTCGTACCAGTCGTTCATCTCAGGCTTGTAGTCCAGCATATCCTGCTGGCACGGCGCACCTGCCATGAACAGCCACACTGCGCGTTTGGCTTTTGGCGCGAAGTGAGTCAATTCTTTGGGTACTTCAGTGGATGCCATACCGCCACCGCTGGAAGCCATCGCGCCAGCCATGGATCCAGCTGAAAATGCCGACCCCATCAAAGATGCGAGCGCGGCGGAACCCAATCCGCTGGCAGCTCGGCCAAAAAAGTGACGGCGCGTTTCGGCCAGCATGTGTTCATGCAACAGGGACATGTTAAGACTCACTTTTCCGGAAACGGGGCCAGATCGGGAAGCATCATTCAAACGTTCGTATTTCTGGCAGGGGATTCCACCCGGGCAAATGGAAATCGCCCTTCAGAATCTCAATCGCCAAATTCCACCTCAATACCACCAGACAAATTCGCCACTGTATTGTAAACGAAGGCGTTCAGGATACCTCCCAGAAATCCCAAAAGGCCATAACCAATTGGTGCCCCAAACATTAAGCCAATTCCAGCACCAACAACTGGCATGACTTCGCTGGAATTCGCCGGAGCAACCAATGCAGCGAACACGACAACCATGAGAAACAAGCCTGCCGCAACCAGCCCGAAGGCTGCCCCGGCCGTGGCCCCGAAAATGCCGCAGGACAATATTCCGACTCTTTTCAGCTTCCATGTCCGTTGAAGAGAGAGGCTGTTGTCAACCGGCGGAGCAAACGGATCAGACATAGACATGCAGCTTTCATGCAGATTTTGAAGAACCGATGGCGACAGAGCTTTTCATCCACCTCGGACGACGGCGTCCTGAACCCGCTCAGCCGCCGCTCACAGGTGGAAAGCAGGCGACTTCGTCGGACGATACGACCAGATGGTCGAGCGTGACGTAGGCGTTATTCACGGCCCAGAGCAGTGACGACGAAAGGGTGGTCAGCTCCGGATGTATCTGCAGCAGCGCATCCCGAATATCAGCCACACTCGCGCTCTCCGGAACCTCCACTTCTGCGCGGGACGTGCGTGCCAGTTCTCGCGCTCTGGCGAACAGCAATACGGACAGTCTCATAAAACTCTCTTCCTTCCTGTGCGTCGCATGTTACCGTATGTGTCACCTCCAGAAAATCCGGCACCCGTGTTTGCGAAGGGCTCAGAGGAATGAATCCGATCAAAATCGTCCGTCGATCCGTGACGGTCGCATGCTTCTTCTTGCTGCTGAAATTCAATCCAGCAGCGAAAACTGTCGGTCAGGACAATCTAAAACCAGGCCTTGAATCGCAGGCACTTCAGGCAATGAAGAGGGCGACGCATTTTTTCCACGATCAGGTCGCCGTCCACGGTGGCTATGTCTACAAGTATTCGCTTGACCTGAAACACCGCGAAGGTGAAGGCAAAGCGTCGCCCACAGAAATCTGGGTGCAACCCCCTGGGACGCCAGCGGTTGGAATGGCGTTCATCAAAGCATTTGAGGCGACAGGCGACCCGCAATTCCTTCAGGCGGCTGTCGACGCAGCGATGGCTCTGGTGGATGGTCAACTGGAATCCGGAGGCTGGTCCAGCAGCATTGAGTTCGATCCCAAAGGTAAACACGCAGATCGACTTCGAAGCGGAAAGGGAAAACCGAAAGGCAAAAACTACTCGACACTGGATGACGATAAGACGCAGTCGGCCATTTGCCTTCTGATGCAAACCGACAAAGCACTTCAGTTTCGGAACCCCGTGATTCACGAAGCGACTGTTTTCGCACTCGATGCGATGCTGACGGCACAATTTGCCAATGGCGGGTTCCCGCAGGGCTGGCGCGAACCCGTGACACAGCAACCCGTCAAAAAAGCGTCGTATCCGGAGTACGACTGGCGAACCGAAAACAGAATCAAGGACTACTGGGACTACTACACACTCAATGACGGACTGGCCGGTACCGCTGCCCGAACGCTGCATATGGCACATCAGGTCTACGGTGAACAGAAATACCACGATGCATTACTGAAGCTGGGTGACTTTCTGATCCTGGCACAGCTGCCCGAACCTCAAACCGGTTGGGCTCAGCAATACAATTTCGACATGCATCCGATGTGGGCAAGAAAGTTTGAACCGCCCGCCGTTTCCGGGCGGGAATCAGAAGACGCGATGTCCACACTGCTGTTTCTTTATGAACTCACCGGCGACAGCAGGTACCTTCCACCCGTGGAATCCGGGCTCGCGTGGCTGAATCGGTCAAAGTTACCCGATGGGCAAATCGCTCGTTTCTACGAGCTGAAGACCAACCGCCCACTGTACTTTGTCCGAGACACTTACGAACTCACCTACGACGACAGCAATCTGCCCACACACTACGGATTCAAGACAGACCCCCGCACTGACCGCATTGAAAAGCGGCTCAACGAGCTGAAACAATCAGGCAAATCACCAAAGTCGGCCAGTAGTCTGAAAACGCTGACTCGCGATGCAGAACAAATCATCAATGAACTCGACGATCAGGGACGCTGGCTGGCCATGAATGACAATAAGCCCGCAGATGCCCGTTCCATTCGTAAGGGTGAAGCATTCATCTCAAGTGAATTATTTTCTCGCAACCTGACTCGTCTGGCAGAGTACCTCACGACAGCAAAGGGAGCCCACATCCCGTAAATGCAATGCCTGTGACACGAAGAACGAGAAAAGATCGCTGGCTCGATGACGGTTGCGTCAGTCCCGATGCGCCAGTCCTGATGCGCCAGCGCCATCCTGGTTTGGCGTGGAGTCTTGTGGCGGCGGGCGTTGATGTTGACTTCAGAAAACGCTCGGCTCCGCGGCATCTGGTCATCCGCAGACCTTGGTTCGTGTTGGTGCGGGCTGGAGCCAGTCTGCAGCTCGGAAACCGGGCCAACAAGCTCCGTGTGCAACGGCTTGTTCGCTGCCGTTATGGTGACGTGACGGCGTTCTCCGCCACAGTTTCCGAGCCAGCAATAGTGAGCAATGCTGAAAGAACTTCAGGAGATGTTGTGTCAGCAAGAAATTTGACATGGCCATCAACAAACACTGCCATTCCTCCGCCATGATGGAGCCCGCCAAACTGTTCATCATGCCCGATTAAAGGGCGATCCGGAGAGTAATCACGAACCGTGGCGTGGCCACCGGCAAGCCAACAACCGTTCTGGGTATTCGTTTCGATCGCGATCAGCGTCGTTGAAATGCCGTCCTTTACGTCCGCGAGTGAACGACATTCATTGTATGCCCACACTCCGGCACGATTGGAAGTCCTCGGCAGGAGTGCCGCGTCAGTCGCAATGCCCGCTGTGCCAACGTAATCTGTGAGCGGCTGCCCATCGGAGTAAACACTCCGAGTACCATTCGGACATTTGATCACTGGAAAGGGCACAAGCGGAACATCAAATTCCTCAAATGGCCCGTTGCGCCAGGTGTGAAGTCTCAATGGACGCAATGTTGGATCGTCCCATGGCCGAGTATAGTCGATGATCGGAGTGCCGTAATGCCCCCAGTGGCTGCCAAGACAAAGATACCAACTCCACCGCTTTTCAGGTGGAAGAACCGGATTCCCGATACAACCATAAGGAAATGATCCCATCGCTTCGTGATAGTTGTGCAGCGCAAGGGCAAGCTGTTTAAGGGTATACCTACACTGAGTTTGACGAGCAGATTCCCGCGCACTTCGAACTGCCGGAATTGTGATCGCCGCCAGCAATCCGACCATGACTAACACGACGCAGACCTCGATACGTGAAAAACCGTGGCGATAGTGAGCGACTGTGGAAGCCATTTTCAGTCTCGAGTCTCATTTTGCAACGAACGTCTCGGATAACGCGGCCGCCGGGAACGACTAACCACTTCAAGAGACTCAGCTGGGCGGCTATTGTGCATCCGATGGTTCGCCAGGACTCCAGTCGACGACACACTCCGGCAGCGCACGCCGAATGGAAGAAACGCCATCTGCGGAAACCATTGTGTTTCTGAGTTGAAGATATCGCAAGCCAGTCAGCCGCGAAAAGTGTCTCACGGATTCGTCAGTGATCGGGATTTCATCGATCTGCAGACGTTGCAGAGAATGTAGATCTACCAAATGAGCCATCCCGACGTCACTGACCGGAAGGTCTCCAAGATAGAGACTCTCGAGCGATCTGAGCGCACCAAGAGAAGCAAGTCCATCATCGGTGAAGGTCGCATGGGACAAGCTGAGACGCGTCAACGATTTGAATTGACTCATAAACTCAAGGTCACGATCCAGTAGCCGAATATCAACCAGGTTGAGGTGCCGGAGCCGATCATTTCCAGCCAGAACGGTCAATCCGTCGCCCGTGATCGAAGTGTAGCAAGCATCCAGCTCTTCGAGCTGGCTGAGCGGTTCCAGGTAATGCATTCCGGCATCAGTAATTTCATCGCACCCTGCAAAGCTCAGTCGCTTTAGCTCGGGAAACGCAGTAACCCACTTTAGATCATCATTCGTTAGCTCACGCGTTTCATGACCCATGTCGGATAATGCCACAGGATCTTGAAACCAAACTTCCTCGATGCCACCCTGATCATCAAATCTGACAATAGCGTGCAAGCTGTGGATTGCTTTGAGACCCTCTTCGCGCTTAAGTGTCGAATCAGCGACAGCGATACGTGACGCACTCTCACGTTCGTGCAGATGTGACCTCAGCACAATCGCGGAAATCGCGAATATTGAAATCCCCAGGATCATGGGTGCAAGTCGGCGCATTGGGCGACTCCTCGGGATTCGAACTGTGATCCGGCGTTTCATATGGATTCATTCGCGTCACGTCACTACTCGGTCCCTGCTGACAGAACGACCCGCATCACGGGCTGGCGGGAGTTGACTTCCATTTCACAAAACGCTGGCCACCGCCACTCCCGTGCATGGCATGGTTCGTCCGCTCATCCACGCTAAACGCTAAACATTGTGCTCGACCGCCAGTTTGAGTTGATTCCATTGTGTTTGGATTTCTTTAGCATCGCTCCAGTCGCCTGCAAACAAGTCGAAATTCTTCAGCATGAAGTCGCATAAGCTTAGTACTGAATGCCTTAAGTGTTGCACATGACGGAACTCCCGCCCCTCAAATTGATTCTTGACACATTGCGGAAGAATCCATGATTGACGATCTCCTCGCTGGTCCTCCGGCAGTTCGATTGTTCTTCGCAGGAAGCGGTCAATCACCGGAAAATAGAATGCGAACGCCTTGCCGCCCATGAACATAAAATCTTCCTGGTAGGTTTCAGGGCATTCTTCAAATCTTGCGAGGGCCTCTTCCAACGTGAGGCCGCCGAAGTGCCTCCATGCACATTGCGCATCCAAGTCGCCATGATACGGATCGAAGTCAGTTTCGTTTGGCAACTTAGCGGGCATGACCTGCGGAGAAACGTCCAAAATCACCCGGTCGCGACGAGAGATTCTTCATTGTCAAAACGCCCGGCTTCGCGACTCGGGTGCATTTTCCTGTTATGCTGTATTGTATTTTCGGATGATGTTTTAAGAATCTACTCAGACATCTCCTCGAACATCTGACTGGCTGCTGCTTGAATTTCGTCAGGTGACATTTCACGAGTTTGAGTTGCTACTCCCCATTCGTGGCCGAATGGATCACGTACACGTCCAAATCGTTCACCCCAAAACATATCAGCGGGTTCCATTAGAACAGTCGAGCCATTGTCTTTCATCTTTTCGATCATTGTATCACAGTCGTCGACATACAGGTGAATCGCGACACTTGTGGCGTCAAGCCGAGTTGGGCTTGGCGTGCCTCCATGTTCCGGGAGTTCTTCGCTGAGGAAGAACCGAGTGTTACCAATACGAAATTCGCAATGCATCACACGCCCGTCGGGCATGTTGAGCAGAACGTATGGGGCAACGCCAAACACATCGGCGTAAAATCCGACAGCCTTCGTGGCGTCGGTGATGCTGAGGTAAGGGATAAATTCGCTGGGCTTTGGTGACGGCATGTGGTTGTTCTAGTCGTGAAGTTTGAAGTGTTTTCGCGTTAGTGGCAGACCGTCTAAAATCACCCGGTCGCGACGAGCGATTCTCCATTGTCCAAACGCCCGACTTCGCGACTCGGGTGCATTTTTTGTTATGCATTACATCATTCGTAGATTTGACCACAAATGATGAAGTCTTGGAATTGCTCCCAGGTCACAGAAGGCATTTGAACGGTTGGCTGATGTAAGTCCTCGGGATCGGCAGTCTGTATTGAGCCGTCACCGGCGAGTACGGCAACTGGCCCTGGAACGAATTGTCGCCCCGTTTCATCGCCAGGTTCCCATCCGCCGAACGATCCGGCCATCGCACACTCAAGATATCCGAGTGGATCGAAATTGTACCAGTATGATTTTCGAGGTGAACTCACACCAAAGTATCGTTGTTCGTTCCTGAGAGTGCCGTCTTCGTCCATTTCACGAAGATCGACGATTTGACGAATCAGCGTTGCGCGAAAGCCAGCGTAATCATTCCTGTCGTTTGGAAGCGTGTCGTACTGATCGCGCCAAACGGGATTGAATGCAGGAATGTCGCGAGTAAATGAGGAGGACACGAGGTCGTAAAAATCGGCCAGCGTGATATTGTTGCGTTCCGAGAAACGCAGCGACGAATCAAGCAGCGAGAGAAGATAATGCTCAAGTGACCGAGCACAACCTGAGTGTGTTTTGGAGAGTGCTTCGATCGCAAGATAGAGGTCGCGATTTGTGGTTAATTCGGCCAATAGAGTTCCTCAGATGCATTGATGAATAACGACACGCGTCAGCGGGCCGGCGCGAGACGCGTTGATTTCAAAACCGACCCGACCGCCGGCTCCGATGCATGCGACGGTTATTTGCCGCCGATTGCCATGAGTAGTCTGTCAACATGGGTACGACGGCAGTCTTCATCAGCCATGGGAAAGCGATCCTGGTATTGTTTTATGTAATCACTCAGCAAGGCTCTCGCCTCTGGAAATGGTTCCAGAGAGCAAAGACATGCCAACGTTGCAAATTCACAATCATCGGTGGACCAGAGTTGTTCAACCAACGGAATTGCCTTGCGATGCGAGAATTTGGCGAATGCATGAATGACCATTTGCCGGGTGCAGGAGTCAGCCTTTAAGTAAAAGAAGCGTTCAAGAAGACCCTCATCCTGGTCGTTAAGGACTGCCAGCTTCTGAAAACAGGCCACAAGCTGATAGTCACAAAAGTCGTCAGGTTCAGCTAGCGCCTTGTCGCAGAGGAATACGAAGTCATCATAAGTCAGGTTGCCGATGTTGGAAAATGGAGTCCCTGTCCCAGGGCGTAGCCAGGCAATGATGCAGCCACATTCGTCACTGCGAGAAACGAAGAACAGCAGCGATCGCACAGAGGCGGCGGACAGTTGACGGACAGCCTGTTGGTCGAAGGCACGACCGACAATCGTTTCGATTTCACCCCAGTAAGGATAGCCGGCCTCGAGTTCGCCGTTCTTTTGCAATTCAGGCTGGCGCGAGTATACATCCGCAAGCCAAGCATCGAGTCGTTGGCGCTGGTCGGATATCTCGGTTTCAGTTTGCGTTTGCACGTGTGTCCTGAGGCAAATAACGACGGGGCCGCCGCCAAGAAACTACGATTTCAAAACCCGCGTCAATGGCGGCTCCCGTTCACTGCCTGGTTATTTCGCGTTCAATTCGGCCATGTTCGACGGCTGTGCGCGATGCCCCGCCTGAACGTCCGCAATCATTTCCTTGAGGTTATGGCTGATTTGATCCGTTGGCGCAATCGCCAACGCTTTGTGCACCGTATCAGCGGCCTCATCCAGCTTGCCGCCGATCAACAGTGCGAGCGCAAGGTTGGCGATGAGCCCCGCATCGTCTGGTTTGGTGGTAACAGCTTGTCGAGCAGCTGCGATGCCCTTCGCGGCCCGACCGAGCTTCAAACATTCAAACATGTATTCGCGAGCAACATCGGGGTTGCCTTTTTGCAACGCAAAGGATTTGCCAAATGCTTCGCACGCGTTTTCTGGATCGCCAAGCACTTGATGTGCTTTGCCGACAATCCAGTGTGCAGCCCAATTCGCCGGATTGATGGATATCGCCTGATTCAGCAAGTCGATTCCGCGTTCAAGTCTCTCGCGTGCCATTGGCGAATCGCCGGGTAGTGAATCCCGATTGACGAGTTGCATGTACGGTGAGATGAGGTCGCTGCCTTCTTTGTATAACCGGTTGTGTTCGAGCGTCTCTGGTGACGACTCGACGGCGGAGTCATCAACAAGTACCTTCATTTCACAACCGGAAAGCGTCAGGCGAACGTTGTCCTCATCTTCGCCAAGCTTACGCATGATGGCACCGCCCGGTTCAATTGACGTGACAATCCCACCGCGATTGATCAAACCGTTTACCTCTTCAATCCCGGTGAAGGAGAGCCCCTCGTTCACGTCGATTCGGATTCCAACTCCAATCTCTCTCACGGTGCGCTCCATATGGGCGATGGTTTTGCGAAGTAACGTCTGCCGTAACCGGGCACGAACGGAAGACTTTGATTTCAGTTGCCGTGTATTTGAGTGCTCCGATTCACGGCTTTGTTATGGGTACCTTTGTTGCATCGTTTGGGTACGGACGTGCCGAAATCATCGTAGCATCTACGCCGCATTTCACCAGCTGCTGGACCATACTTGGCTTCTGTGATTCATTGTAGTAGTACACAATCCACTCGCAGTCGGTATTTCGGTTTGCGACCTCCTTAAAGTAGGGCAAGTCAACGTCCGCCAGCGAATGACCGAGAACCGCTATCCGGGTGAGACCGCACAACGAATCAAAGTACGCTCGTTGGTTTTGGATGATGGCACCTGTTTGCTTTTGAAATGCGTGGAGAGGGTATTTGGCGGCGTTTTCTGAATCCGTGAACATACTTCGATTACTGTCGCCGTTTTCATCCAATTCAGGTTCCTCAATAACTTCTACACCGTGTCCGAAAATGACTTCGCCCCGATTGGACCTGCCGTGAATGTGCAGGATACGGGATTCGTCAATTTCATAGACCGTCTGCAGAGTTGACGTGTAGTTGAATGAAATGAAGCGTGCTTGTGCGTCAAACTTCATCTGCTTAGACGCCGCGTTTACGTCTATCTGGTCGACCCATTCGCAGAAGCACTCCTCAATCGAGCGGTGTAATTCATCTGCTCGTTCGGTAAGCTCATCCTGCAGTCCGTACGTTTCGCTGACCTTAAAAGATTCCGACGTAGGATCGGTAAAGTTGCATTCGTCGAAGAGTTCTCGCCAGTCGTAGGTTCCGAGTGAAGACTCAAAATCGGACCAAGGGCGATCAGTGTCGCCGGGGTCGAAGTAGCGTTCGGCGTCGTCTAGTGTGTCTTTGGCGTATTCGTAGAACTGGCCGTAGCTGGTAGGTAGTCCATGCCAAAGATCGAACCCGTTACCAATGATGTAGAAAATTGTCATTCAGAATGCGGCGGCCTTGGTACGCATAACGTCGGCGGTAACGGGGCCGCCGCCAAAAACTGTGATTTCACAAGTCGCGTC
>JAGQQE010000013.1 GCA_020426345.1 Planctomycetaceae bacterium | reverse complement strand
GTGATCGAAAATCGTCCGACGCGTGTCCGGACAAGTCGACTCATTAATCCGCCGCACCCCAGCGCCTCACCTAGATCTCTTGCAATCGAACGGATGTACGTCCCGGAGCCGCAGGACACTTTGACCGTCAGCTGGGGCCATTCATAGCGAATGATCTCAATGGAATCGATCTGTACTTCCCTGGCGACCAATTCAACGGCTTCTCCTCTGCGAGCCAGGTCATAAGCTCTTCGGCCATTGACGTGGACTGCAGAGAATGATGGCGGCACCTGCGCAATACTTCCCGTCATTTGATCCAGTGCAGCCTGCACGGATTTTCTCGCTGGGGGACTGGCCTTCAGTTGGACGCTGGCCACTTCGCCCGTTATGTCGTCTGTATTGCTGGTTTGGCCAAGGAGAAAATCGGCTTCATAGACCTTTGTCGTATCCTGCAGGTATGAGATCAGTCGCGTCGCCGGACCTACACAGACCAGCAGGACACCGGTCGCCATCGGATCCAGCGTCCCTGCATGACCACACTTTTCGGGACGGACCAGCTTCTGAACCCGATTGACGACATCACGCGAAGTGATGCCTTCCGGCTTATTAATATTTATGACGCCGAACAACGCCGCATTTCGGTTTACTGAACGATCCATGAAGTCCTCAGGTTGCCGAATTTGTTCGCAGGTGATGTCGCTCCAGAGAAGCTTCGATAAAGCTTCTGAACAGCGGATGCGCGTTATGAGGCTGGGACTTAAATTCAGGATGATACTGGACGGCAATAAACCACGGATGTGACTGCAGTTCGACGATCTCGACCAGGGTACCGTCGGGGCTCGTACCCACAGGAATCAGTCCTGCCTCAACGAATGCCGCTCGATAATTGGGGTTAAACTCGTATCGGTGTCGGTGGCGTTCAGACACTTCCTGGGCTCCGTAGGCAGCCTCAGCCCGACTTCCGGCCTTCAACGCGCAAGGCATCGCACCCAGACGCATTGTTCCACCTTTGTAATTCACATCCTTCTGAGCCTCCAGAAGACAAATGACCGGGTTCTGGGTTTCGGCAGAAAACTCACTGCTGTTGGCATCTTCAAGTCCCAGTACGTTGCGGGCATACTCAATCACTGCGCACTGCATGCCAAGACAGATACCGAAGAACGGGATATTGTTTTCGCGAGCGAACTGAATTGCCTGAATCTTGCCTTCGATCCCGCGCATCCCAAATCCACCAGGCACCAGGAGTCCGTCGACACCTTTCAACAAGAGCTCCGGTCCCTGACGTTCAAGATCTTCCGCCTCAATTCGCTTAACAATGACCTGAGCGGAGTTGGCGAATCCAGCATGGTCAAGTGATTCGTAAATAGATTTGTATGCGTCGCGGTGCTCGATGTATTTGCCGACAACGGCAATGGTGACTTCATTCCGAGGATTTCGAATGCGATGGATAAGTTCGCGATAGTCGTCCATCTGCAATGGACCGGCCTGCATACCAAGTTTCTCGATGATCAGCTCATCGATTCCGTGTTCCACGAGTCCAATCGGAACTTCGTAAATGGAATATTCTTTGTCGACCTCTTCGATCACCGCCCGCTTCTCAACGTTACAGAACAACGCAATCTTGTCGGTGTGTTCACGACCAATCGGCCGTTCCGTTCTGACGATCAGGATATCCGGCTGGATCCCAATTTCTCGCAGTTGCTGAACGCTGTGTTGAGTCGGCTTGGTTTTTGCTTCTCTCGCTGCCTTCAAATACGGTACGAGCGTCAAATGAATGAAAAGGCAGTTCTGCTTGCCGATGTCGAGCGGTATTTGACGAATGGCTTCAAGAAAAGGAAGCCCTTCAATATCCCCGACTGTTCCACCGAGCTCCGTAATGACAACATCGACGTCAGGCGTGGCGAGCCGTCGGATACAGGATTTGATCTCGTCGGTGATATGAGGAACCACCTGCACTGTGCGTCCCAGGTATTCTCCGCGCCGTTCTTTGTCGATGACCGTCTGGTAAATCTGCCCCGTCGTGTAATTGGAATGCCGATCCAGCAGGCTTGTTGTGAATCGTTCATAATGCCCAAGGTCGAGATCCGTCTCTGATCCGTCATCAAGAACGTAGACTTCGCCGTGCTGAAATGGGCTCATTGTGCCCGGGTCTACGTTGATGTACGGGTCCAGTTTCTGCATCCGGACTCTAAGCCCGCGACGTTCGAGCAGCATCGCGATAGACGCCGATGTGAGGCCCTTGCCCAGCGAACTAACAACACCGCCAGTGACGAAAATGTGCCGAGTCATATTTTTGCCGCGATCTCTTCTGTCCGTTCGGATGCACAGTCTGTCGGGTGACGGCTCATGTGAGGCAGCGTCTTATCGAGGCCAGTTCCAATTGTGGCCGACTGTGAAAAGGGGTTCTTACAGGACAGAACCGTCCTCCTCAATGATTCCCCGCCGCATTCTCATTGAAGCATCCGAAATCCCTGGAACCCCGCGTTCTGAATTTCGGATATCCGATGCCAACAGGCGTTTTTCAGGCCGACCGTATTGACAAATTCAGACCCAGAGAACGCACATCCGCTGAGCGACTCGCATCCAGTCCGGAAAAGACTCACGACTCTGCAGCAGTGCATTTGATGGAAACAAATTTATCCGGCGACAGTTCCTGCTCACCATCGAATCGATAAGCGCAAAGAAAGCCGTCCTTTGCAATACTGTAATCCAGGCAGGCGATATTGCGTCTCAACGGTTGAGGCACCCTGTCAGGCATCCAGTAGTGCCCGAAAAAAACGGGGGGAGCGTCCTTTGGATAGGGGATTGGCACGGATCGTCGATTGAATGACGGTGGTATGGGTATGTCCTGGAGGGGCGATCGATCGATCGAAGGAAGTGAATATGTCCCCACAGTGTGCCCATCAGTTGGATCAAACCAGCGGACTCGAATCTGCCTTCGATGGCACCCTTCTTTGTCCGTTACCGTCAGTCCGTCGGGAAGTCTGAGTTCCGGGCCCTTCAGTACGCGTTCAACACTGTTAAAAAGCTCTGCTTCTTCATCCACGGCCAGTTCCAGCAGGCGTTCAGTAAAAGCGCCATGGTTTTGAATGTGCGAGTTGATGGTTGAAATATCGCCGGGATCCCAACAGGCATGAACCACCCTCAGGCTCCCCATATCCAGCGCCACAGGAAGCGTCCTGAACCAGTCAATCGCCGATTCAAGTTCCTTCTGAGACAGCTGATCCAGTGTTGCCTTGTGCTGGTTTGTATTTCTGTCACTGTGCGATCGGAAAAACTCATTGGCCGCGCTGGATCTGGGCGTGTGAAAAGCGATAGCGTTGAATTCATGGTTGCCCATGACCGCCATCGCGCTTTCGTCCTGGACCATACCGCGAGCAATCGAAAGTACGTCGCGAATACGAGGTCCTCGATCAATGAAGTCGCCACAAAAGATGGCTCGCCTGTCTGGATGTCGATAGATCCCGTTGATTTCTCTGTAGCCCATCGTCTCCAGGAGCACAATCAGCTCGTCGGCATGGCCGTGAACGTCTCCGATGATGTCAAACATTTCTGATCTACTCGAATGGCAGCATTTGCTGCGTCTGAATTTCATGATGGGTCAAATGAAAAAGAACCGCCAGTGCAACCAGCGGTTCTCAACGAAAAACCCCATCAAATATGGATTCGACTGGAAGAGCCAGACTATTCAGCCTTCTTCTTCTTACCCTTGTTTTTCTTATTGCCGCCGTCCTTGCCCTTGCGTTGCTGAGGCAGTTTTTCCTGTTGTTCCGGAGTCAGAACCTTCTTCAGAGCCTCAACAATCTTCCCATTCAGCTCTGTCTGCTCACGTTGCAATGCTGTCAGCTTTTCCTTCTGTTCCGGAGTCAGGTTCATTGCATCCTGACCTGCCTTTCGAAGTTCACCAGCCGATTTGCCGGCATCCTTCGCGGCCTGGGTTGCTTCACGTTGCGCTTTCATCTGGTCCCGGGAGACGATCTCTGATCGCTTCTTGTTGAGGGCCTGAACTTTTTCCGCAAACTCTTTATCGATAGCGCTGATCTTTGTTTTCTGCTCCGCCGTCAGATCCATTCCGGCGACAAAACGCGCGGTCGCAGATGGAGCGGCCTGCTTCTTCTTGCCCTTTTGTCCTTTTTCGTCCGCGTTTGCACCTGAAACGCAGGCAGACAGTACGGCGGCACACACCAACAATTGGAACAGCTTCATACAACAACTCCGAAACGAAGGATCGGTAAGTCCTGAGACACAGTTTTCGGACCACAGCTCAGGAGAATCGCAGGCACAGCATTATCACCACAGTGGCTCGCAAAACTCAATCGTGGCAATCAAAATCCTTCTGCCAACCGAAAACCATTCGAAGATCACTCAGTCACCAGGTAGACGCCCGTCAACCCGGCACGTCAAACGTTCATCCGGGCGCCAGCAAGGTTGCGTTTTTCTTCGAGGTCCCCCCTGTCCAAATTTGAAACGGAAGACGAACATGAATTCGATTCGCACTGGCTTCATCTTATGGGTTTGCCTGGTCACTGCGATGTCGACCGTGCCGGATTTTTCAACATCCTGTTCCGGGGACGAAGACCCGGATGCCATCTACGTTCCTGGGCCGGATTCTCAGGTAGGCGATGTCCCTCATGGCGTCATTCACGAGTCCACGTGGAGCAGCCATATCTTTGAGGGCACAACGCGTGAATACTCGCTGTATATTCCGGCCCAGTATGATGAATCAGCGGCTGCCTGCCTGATGGTGTTTCAGGACGGACACGCTTATGTCGACCCCAATGGCCAGTTTCGCGTTCCTGTGGTCATGGACAATCTGATTCACAGAAAAGAAGTTCCAGTGACAGTCTGCCTGTTCATCAATCCCGGGCACAAGGGGGACACATTTCCCGAGAATCGCTGGAGAGCAAGCAATCGAAGTCTTGAGTACGACACGCTGAGCGACCAGTACGCACGATTCGTGATGGAAGAATTGCTGCCCCATGTTGTTCAGGAGCACGGTCTGAATCTATCAAACGATCCTGCGGATAGAGCGATCTGTGGTATCTCAAGCGGTGGGATCTGTGCGTTCACTGCGGCGTGGGAGCATCCCGAATGGTTCGGCAAAGTCTTGAGCCATGTTGGAAGTTTCACGAATATCAGGGGAGGGCACAATTACGAAGCGATGATTCGAAAAACCGACAGGAAACCCATTCGGATCTTTCTGCAGGATGGCTCCAATGATTTGAATAACCAGCACGGTAACTGGTGGCTGGCAAACCTGCAGATGGAATCCGCCCTGGCCTTTAAAGCCTATGATTTCAAATTTGTCGGTGGCACGGGAAAGCACAGCGGCAAACATGGTGGTGCAATTCTTCCGGATTCTCTCCGTTGGCTTTGGCGAGACCGAATTACTTCAGAGGTCAGGAAGTTGGATGATCGCCCTTTGCCTGAGTGAATCAAGAGACTTGTCAAAGTCGGATGCGGGACCATCTCTTGTGGATCCGAGCGACCACCTGATACAGTGCCGGTGCCCTGATTCAACGCAAATTGGAATGCGGCGACGTTGGCAAAGGAAGTAAAATGCACGATGTGCTGGCAGTAGTTCTGGCGGGTGGCAAAGGTTCGAGGCTGGATCCGCTCACGCGTGATCGCAGTAAGCCTGCTGTTCCGTTCGGTGGGTGTTTTCGAATTATCGACTTTACTCTTTCGAATTGCCTGAACAGCAGCATCCGAAAAATCCTGGTTGTTACGCAGTACAAGGCTGCCAGCCTTGAACGACATATTGAGCTGGGGTGGCATTTCCTGCCCGCAGAACTGGGGGAATTTGTCAGTATTCGTCCGCCGGAGCAACGAATTGACGACAATTGGTACCTCGGCACCGCCGACGCCATTTATCAGAACATCTACACAATCGAGAAAGTCCGTCCGCGACACATCGTCGTGCTGAGTGGTGATCACATTTACCGAATGGATTACCGCAAATTTGTACAGGATCACATCGCTGCGGGAGCTGACGCGAGCATCGCCTGCCTGCCGGTCCCGCTGGAAGACGGGGCTCGATTCGGAGTCATGCAAATCGATGAAGAAAACCGAGTCGTAAAGTTTCGCGAAAAACCTGCTGAACCGGATGCCATGCCGGGGCGCCCGGATACCTGCCTGGCATCCATGGGGATCTACGTTTTCAATACAGACTTCCTGTTCGAGCAACTTTGCATCGACGCCAATCAACCGGGCAGTAATCGAGATTTTGGGAAGAACATCATTCCGTCAATGATCGAATCGGCTCACGTGCATGCGTGGCTGTTTCAGGACAAAGACGGAAACCCGGAGTACTGGAAAGATGTTGGAACACTGACCTCATATTTTGAGGCAAACATGGATCTGGTTTCCGTGAAGCCCGACCTAAACCTGTACGACGCCGGATGGCCGATCAGGACTTATCAACCTCCACTGCCACCGCCGAAGTTCGTTTTCAACGACTTACACCCGAACACACCAAGGATCGGGCATGCAATGGACAGCCTGGTTTGCTCCGGAACCATCATCTCCGGTGGGGCGGTGGCTCGTTGTATTCTGTCGCCTCGCGTAAGAATCAACAGCTATTCAACGGTGACAGACTCCATCCTGTTTGAAGGGGTCGAGGTTGGAAGGCATTGCCGAATTCGTCGAACCATCATCGATAAAGGGGTCAAGGTGCCGGACGGGACTGAGATCGGGATGAATCCCGAAACGGATCGCGCCCGAGGACTCACCGTAACGGATGATGGCATTGTGACCGTACCCGGCAATATTCGCTTTTAGACTCGGGCTGAATGCGATGTCCATTCAGTCGTTGAACTTCAACATCAGTTTAAAGGATGTGCTGCCGGGCGCGGTGTTCCTGAACTGTGAGGATATCGTTGTCCGTTCTGCATCTTCAGACAGTCGAAGCATCCAGTCTGGTGATCTGTACGTTGCCATCCGGGGCAGACAATTCGATGGGCACCGCTTCATCCACGAAGCTGCCAGTCTTGGCGCTTCAGGTTTACTGCTGGAAGTCGCTGTACCGAACGTCCGGATTCCGCAATGCCTCGTCCGGGATACGCGCCAAGCGTGGTCAAGACTTACGCTCGCGCTGAAGGGGAACCCCGAACGCCACCTGTTATTTGCAGGTATCACAGGAACCAACGGGAAAACAACCACCGCCTGGATTCTGCGTTCTATTCTTCAAGCATCGCAACTCAGGACAGGATTGCTGGGGACAGTCGAATACCACGATAGCGTTCGACGTGAACCTGCGACACTGACAACTCCTGACTCAGCAACCACAGCCGAATGGCTGCAACGCATGCGAGAATCCGGAGCCAGCCACTGCGTGATGGAGATCAGCAGCCACGCTCTTGATCAGTCAAGGTGTTGCGGAATTCCGCTCAGTGTCGCGGCAATCACAAATGTGACACACGATCACTTCGACTACCACGGCACTTATGATTCGTACCTGCAATCGAAAATGCGAATCCATGAAATGCTCATACCCGGCGCGCCATTACTTCTGAACGCGAACGATCGCTCAACAGGTCTCATCAAAAGCCGTCTCAACAACCGTCAACGAATAATCACGTTTGGAGAGAGCGCTGCGGATGATGTTCATTTCGTATTGCGGGAAAATGTGCTGATACTGCATTTGTTACGCGGCACTCTGGAAACAGAGATGCAGTTGTTTGGTCAACACAATGCGATGAACTGCCTGGTTGCGGCAGCCATGGCAGAAGAACTGGGCGTCACCCCGGAATGCATTGCGTGTGGGATCAATCACCTGGAATTCGTTCCCGGCCGATTGCAGAGCATTGAAAGCGGGCAGCCTTTCAGGGTGTTTGTTGATTTCGCTCATACGCCGGACGGACTGGCACAATGTATTCTCACAGTTCGCTCACTTACGAAAGGGCGAGTCATACTGGTCTTCGGGGCAGGCGGAGATCGCGATCGAGGGAAAAGACCGGCCATGGCGCAAGCATCAGCCTCGGCTGATGTTGTGATTGTCACGTCCGACAACCCGCGCGCAGAAGACCCCGACCAGATTATTGCTGACGTTCTGAATGGTTTCGCTGATTTCCCCCCGGAGAAACGGAATCCTGGGCATTCCGAAACCATGGTCAAATCTTTGACAGACCGACGTGTGGCGATTGAGGCGGCGATTGAAATGGCAGAACCTGAAGACTCCGTTATCATCGCTGGCCGTGGCCACGAACCATTTCAGCAGTGGGGTCACAAGTTATTGAAATTCGATGATTCTGCAGTGGCATTGGAGATCCTTCAGTCGAAGTTTCACGGCAAGCAACCATCAGACGTTTGTATTTCTGGGTCACCCGAAAAGTTGCACGATGCCTGATGTCAAAAATGCTTCCAGCGTGGTGGTCTGCCCATCAGGAGTATCTTGTGAGTGATCTGTTCAGACGCCATTCTGCTGATTCGCCTCTTTCGCAGAACGTCGGAGGGTGAATCGTGTTTCCCATCACCCTGGCTCGCGTCATTGAGATCGTTGGTGGCCGTTTCCATTCGGGGACAGATTCGCAGTCCAACACAGATCCGGATTCGATTCTGCTGTCAGGAAATGCATCGATAGATTCAAGACAAATCGCAGAAGGGGATGTCTTCTTTGCCTTCCCCGGATCCGGCAGGCATGGCATTGAATTTGTTGATCAGGCAATGGCCAACGGCGCTATTTGTGCCATTGCCGAACACGCAGCCAACAGCACAGGAGTCACTCAAAGTTCAATGGTTCTTGTTCCTGACGTGCAGCGAGCGTTGTGGCAACTGGCTGCATGGAATCGGTCAGAATTTGATGGGGCGATCATTTGCGTCACCGGAAGTGTTGGAAAAACAACAACACGACAGCTGATTCATACCGTGCTTCAGGAAGAGGGGCACTACTGCGGTATTCAAAGCGATCGAAACTTCAACAATCATCTGGGGGTTCCGCTGACCCTGCTGCGTCTCAACCGGAATCACCAGTTCGCTGTGGTCGAAATCGGTGCCTCCAGCAGGGGAGAAATCAGCAAACTGGCGGCACTGGCAGAACCGGAAATTGGCGTCGTGACGCGCGTTGGCCCAGCCCATTTGACTGGATTTGGAAGTGTTGACGCGATTCAAAGCAGCAAGCGTGAGCTGGTCGAGGCCGTGGCTGAGTCGGGGTGTGTTGTTCTGAACGCCGATGATGCACTTGTAAACTCAATGGCGATTGCGGCCAACTGCCGCGTCATCAGAGTGTCGATCAGTGAGGTGAAGAAGCTCCGTTTCAACAACGGAGTGATACAGTTTGAATGGGATCACCAGCCGTTCGCAATTCGCGTCACGGGCAGCCATCTGCTGATGGACGTGCTTCTGGCAATAGCTGTTGGACGCGAGATGGGTGTCAATATCAGGCAAATGGCAGAGCGTCTTTGCCACTTCATTCCCAACGCTGGACGTGGTGCGATGTGGGCCGGTTCAAATTTGACAGTTGTTGACGATAGTTACAATGCATCCCCAGCAAGCGTCGCAGCAGCCATCTCAGCCCTTGGTCACTGGCAAGGCAGTCGTCGGATTCTGGTCCTGGGTGATATGCTGGAACTTGGTGAACAGGCGGAGCACTATCACACCGTTGCTGGAGAGGAAATCTATCGTGGTGGCATCGATGTGTGCCTGCTGCTGGGAGATTTCGGTGAGTGTGTGCGGAAAGGATGTCTGAACGTTGCCGGATGCTGCGGAACGCAAATTGCCTGTTTCGGAAGCGATATCCGGGGTTTGTGTGCAGCACTGGAGTCAGAATTGACTCGATCCCCATATAAAACTGTTGTCTGGGTCAAGGGATCACGCGGCCTGCAGATGGAGCGTGTTGTGGAACATCTGCGAGAACAATTTGGGTTGAATCCGTTTGAACCTTCCGCCCAGCGGTTCGAACCTGGTATTTAATCGCGTGGCTTCAGCAGGCATTGACGCTGAAAGAAAAGGATGAATTGTTCGCCCTTGTCCGGAGACGGCACCGCACTGACCAGTTGCCACCCACGATCACCAAGATCGGCAAAAGCACTGCCTTTGAACATGCCATCTTGATCTTTCTCCAGATACAAAGTCCGGTATTCCATCTGTCGAGGGATCAATGCATCGAAGAGAACTCGAGTGACGATTTCTGCAGACCAGATCGTCAGGATAAGCAAAAACAGTTGACGGTAGCTCATGTGGAAATCCTTCCCGTTTTGAATTCTGTTTGAACTTTGACCGGATCCGGACATCGCAGGCTCACCGTTTCAGGTCGTATTCCTTGATCTTTCGATAAAGGGTGCGTTCGCCGATTTCAAGCATTCTTGCAGCCTCTTCCCGGTTTCCATCCGCCAGCTCAAGCGCGCGTTCGATGTAGTATTTTTCGACTTCCGTCATGGGGCGTCCCATGAGTCCGTCTGCTCCGGAAACAAACTCGTTTTCGGTATCGGCGGAAATCTCTGGGACAAGCATCGATATTTCCGGGGGAAGACCATCGATATCCAGGATCCCGTCCGAATCCAGAACCAGCATCCTCTCGACACAATTTCGTAATTGGCGAATGTTGCCTGGCCACTGATAGGCCAGCATCGCTTTTCTGGCTCCTCTGGAAAAGCCCTGAACTTCACGGCCGGTTCGTCTCGACAATTCCCGCAGGAAGTGTTCCATCAGTAGTGGGATATCCCCGGGGCGTTCTCGCAGGGGGGGTAAGTGGATGTTGACGACGTTTATCCGATAGTAGAGGTCTTCTCTGAACGCTCCCTCGGCGACCATCTTCTTAAGGTCAGCATTCGTGGCGGCTACAAGCCGAACGTTGATATTCAGCTCATCATTTGCCCCGAGGCGGGTAATCTTGCGTTCTTCCAGGACGCGCAGAAGTTTTACCTGGGTGTCCATTGGCATTTCGCCGACTTCATCGAGGAAGAGTGTGCCGCCATTGGCGTATTCGAATTTACCGATACGGCGACCAGCAGCACCCGTGAACGCGCCTTGCTCATGACCGAACAATTCGCTCTCCAGAATACTGTCCGGCAAAGCAGAAATATTCAGGGGGACGAATGGCTTGTTCTTGCGTGGGCTGTTTTGATGCAGCGCCCGAGCAACCAGTTCTTTTCCCGTACCGTTTTCACCCTCGATCAGCACGGTACTATCGGTCGGAGCGACATTCTTCAGAATCTCAACGATTCCATGCATCTGTGGGCTGTTGCCAATGACTCCTTCAAAGCCAAATCTCTCATCGAGTGATCGACGAAGTTCCGCATTGCGACGAATCAGGCGGAGTCGGGCAGAAGCCTTCTCAACCGCCGAACGAAGCTCTCCAATGTCCAGTGGTTTGGTCAGATAGGTGTAGGCACCGTGCTGCATTGCTGTGACGGCAGATGTAATGGAGCCATGGCCAGTCAGCACAATCACTTCTGCATCGGGCAATTCTTCCTTTGCCTGTCGAAGAATCTCCAGCCCATCAATCTGTCCCATACGCAGGTCGGTAACAATGACATCCCATGACTCCGCTGCAATCAGTTGCGAGCCCTGTTCTCCTGAAGGAGCAACACGGCAATCGCAATTGATGCGAGCAAGACTGTCGGCGACAGCCTGAGCATGGGCTTCGTCGTCATCAACGATCAGTACTCGGACAGGGATCGTCGAAAGATCCGATGCTTCATTTCGGTTTGCAGTCATTTGTGATCAGGGTTGATTATTCGATTCAACGCAGTCTTTAACGACGTAAATCTGAGATTTGATTGAAGTGGCGTTATGCCGCAGGCGACTGAGGCAACACGATTGTGAATCGTGTTCCTTTTCCCGGTTCACTTTCGCAATAGATACGTCCGTGATGGGCTTCAACAATTCGACGCACAGTCGGAAGTCCCAGTCCACTGCCACCGTTTCGAGTCGAGAAGAACGCCTGGAACATCTTTGCAAGCGTCTTCTCATCCATTCCACTACCTGTATCAATAACTTCCAGAACGACGTCTTCATCTTTCGGGTAGGTCAGGAAGTCAATTGAACCACCATTCGGCATTGCTTCCATCGCATTGCGGCCAAGATTCACCAGAACCTGCCGGATCAATGACCGATCAATCAGCACCTGTGGCAGGTTACTGTGAATGTGTGGTCGAAGCTCGACCCCCTCGCTTTGCGCCTGAGGTTCCAGAAAGCCAATGTATTCAAGAACAGCATCGTTCAGGTTTGTTGATTCAAGTTGCAATTCGCCGGCACGAGCGAACTGAAGAAATGCGTTCAGAATGTCTTCCAGATTTCGACATTCCGTCTGCAGGTTTCCGATACGTCTGGCCATCCTTCGAGCCCGGGCCGAATCGTCACCTTCGAGTTCCTCGGCGAGCAACTCCAGATTCATCCCCATCGTCGAAAGCGGGTTCCTGATTTCGTGGGCCAGGCCACCCGCAAGCGTCGCGAGCTCAAGGTTCTGAGCCTGCAATCGTTCACGTTCGTCCGGTGTCACGCTCTGATTCATAAGAAGTGCTTCAGACTGGGGCAGGCCACCGAAAAGAGAACACCACGCCGCTCAGGACGTGGGTTCTCAGTCTGTGACTGCCAGCTTGCTGGCTGATGATCAGGCGTCGTCTTCCTCTTCTTCACTTTCTTCGCTGGCCGCCAGTACCGCCCGACGCGAAAGTTTCACTCGGTTCTGATCGTCAACCGCGATCACTTTGACCTCAAACTTGTCACCAACTTTGCAAATATCCGTGACGTTCTTTACGAATCCGTCGGACAGTTCACTGATGTGGCAAAGTCCGTCTTTACCGGGAGCGATTTCAATGAATGCTCCAAAGTCTTTGATCGAGGTCACCGTTCCATTGTAAATACGCCCCACCTGAATCTCTTCGCAAAGCGCTTCGATACGTGCCAGAGCGGCATCTGCAGACTGGGCGTTGGCCGCCGATATTGTGACCTTCCCGTCTTCTGCAATATCGATGGTCGCACCGGATTCTTCCTGAATCGCGCGAATGGTTTTTCCACCCGGACCAATCAACAGTCCGATCTTTTCCGGGTTGATGGAGGTCTGTACGAGTTTCGGAGCTGTCGCAGAAACTTCGGTCCGTGGCCGTCGGATGACGGTCAGCATTTCTCGAAGCAATTCCTTACGCGCCTTCAGAGCCTGCTCGAGTGTTGCCCGGATGATTTCCTCGCTGATGCCTTCTGTCTTCAGGTCAAGCTGAATACCAGTGACGCCACGTCCCGTTCCGGCAACCTTAAAGTCCATGTCGCCGAAGTGGTCTTCGTCCCCCATGATGTCGGTTAGCAGAGTGAACTTGTCGCCTTCGTCCACCAGACCGATGGAGATCCCAGCGACGGGCTGAAGAATTGGTACACCAGCGTCCATCAGTCCGAGCGTTGCACTGCAGACAGACGCCATGGAACTACTGCCGTTTGATTCCAGGATGTCCGAAATCACACGAATGGTATACGGAAACTTCTCAGTCGGCGGAATAACAGGAGCCACTGATCGTTCTGCAAGACACCCGTGTCCAATTTCGCGGCGACCTGGCCCACGAATTGGTCGGCATTCGCCGACGCTGAATGATGGGAAGTAGTAGTGAAGCATGAATCGCTGTGACTCTTCACCAAACAGTCCATCGCTCTTCTGCTGATCTCGTGTGGTACCCAGCGTAACGGTTGCAAGCGACTGAGTTTCGCCGCGAGTAAACAACGCCGATCCATGTACACGAGGCAACTTGGAGACCTGGCTGTTCACGGCTCGAAGATCAGCATGACCTCGGCCATCAAGTCGAACGCCGCTCAGGATGAGATCACGAACAACGCGAGACTCAAGCTTGTAGAACGCTTCACTGAACTGAGCACGAGTCAGCCCGTCTGCCGTTGTATCCGCCTCTTCAGGGAAGTATTTTTCGATCAGCTGCTTCTTGAGTTCGCTGACCTTATCCGCACGCTCATGCTTCAACTGCGTCGCTTTGGCAGCTTTCAGGCTGTCGTAGGCATCCGCCCTGACGATAGCATCGAAAGGATTTTCGGCAGGTACAGGGAACTCTACGGCTGGAAGGCCAAGTTCCTTCACCAGATCTTCCTGCAGCTTGCAGAGAATCTGGATCTGCTTATGAGCGAACATAATTGCGTCGCCCATTTCTTTTTCCGGCAATTGCTGGGCGAAACCTTCGATCATCAGGACCGCTTTACGAGAGCCGGCGACGATCAGATCAAGTTTGCTTTCCGCCATTTGCTGAACGGTTGGCATTACAACCAGTTCGCCATCAATCAGCCCAATACGAACCGCTGCGATCGGACCCTTGAATGGCATTCCCGAAACCATCAGTGCAGCGCTGGCGCCGTTGATGCTCAGCACATCCGGATCATTCTCGCCGTCAGACGACATGACATTGGATTGAATCTGAACTTCGTCCCGGAAGCCCTTGGGGAACAACGGGCGAATTGGTCGGTCCGTCAGTCGGCATGTGAGAATTTCGCGAGTAGTTGGTCGGCCTTCGCGTTTCAGATATCCGCCTGCAAACCGCCCGGCCGCCGCAAGTCTTTCCCGATAATCAACCGTCAGCGGAAAGAAGTCCGTCCCCGGACGTGAGGGCCCCGTCTGCGCGGCGACAAAAACACTCGTTTCACCAAACTGAATCAGTACCGCACCGCTGGCCTGCTTAGCCATTTCGCCTGAAGTAATAGAGACCGTTCGGCCCCCCAATTCGCACTCGACAGTTACTTTCTTCACAATCAATTCCTCACCCGGACCAGCCGGCATACGGACTGCATCATCTGGGCAGGAACGAGATCAGATTATCGCGTGTGCAGCAACTTCACGGCATCAGAGAGAGATGCAACCGACGCATCGCCTCACGACGCGTCAAGTGCAGAAAACTTGCTGAACAACATCAACAATGACGCACCGAGATCCGAAATACGTGGCGGCACTTACTGCGTGCCAGTTCACTGGATATCGATAGGGTGCGGCGCGTTCAGCCAGTCCGAAACTTCCGACAACTCAAAGTCGCCACAGGATGCGGCAATCCGCTACGAACCTGCGGCAGCAGTCAAACTCACTACAAAAACAACACAGACACAAATTGAATCAAACAAACAGAAAGGCGTCGCGGTGCTTTCAACACTCGCGACGCCTTCAATTGACTACTTACGAATATTCAATCGAGTAATCATGTCCACATAATGCTGCGGATTCTTTCGCTTCAGATAATCCAGCAGCTGACGACGGGTACTCACCATGGCCAGCAAACCTCGACGGCCAGCGTAGTCTTTGGGGTGAGTCCTCAAATGTTCGGTGACAGCCTGAATGCGCGCTGTCAACACCGCGATCTGTACGTGAGGTGAACCAGTGTCACCCTCTTTTTGTGCAAACTCAGCGGTGATACGTTGCTTCTCTTCTGCCGAAATCGACATCAAATCCCTAACTATTTCCAACAATTGACCTGATGACTGTCGGGGTTCACCATCGCAGTTTACCTGCGCCCGAGTGCCCTGGAACGATCAGCCATTCTGACAAGAATCAGCAGCACGGACCGACCGCACTGCCATTTTGGCGACATTCTACTGATGACTCCGTTAAAATCAATCCACAAGACCTGCAGGAACTCGAAGGAACACCCGCAGGCTGGAACGATCCAGTCAGTTTCGGCCAAACCTGGCTCCCGGAACAGTCTTTTTCCGCCGAAATCCACAATCCTCACTCCGGAGACCGACGCTAACAGCCTGTTGAACAAAGGGACTGGCTCAAGCAGGAAACCTTAAAACACGATGGTTTCCAGTCGTCCTGCGTGCCTTTCCCGGTTTTTCGACGGACAGCTAACGCGAACGTACGGCATCCAGCGCTCGCTGGGCCGTATGACGCATTGAAAAATCCGGTCCGGTCGCAATCTTCTCAAGAAATCGCTCACACTTCGCCGTGCCAACTTTTTGAAGCACTTCCAGTAAATCACGCTTCACAAACGTGTCCTTCGTACCCTCAAAATGATCAATGACGATTTCTTCCACAGCGGGCCCACACTGGATCAGGGCAGCCTTGGCATCGCTTCGGATGGAGGATTGATGCATCGCGTCGATGAGGACCGGATACATCTCCGGCTTGCCTGTGGCCACCAGAGTACTGAGAGCCTTCTTCTGAGCTGCATGCAGGAGTCCATCGTTTGCTTTAAGGATTTCTACCAGTTCGTCGTACTCTTTTTCTGTCGCCCAGTGAGCAAATGCTTCCGCCGCTGACTTCGCAACGAATGAACTACTGTTCTTCATATGTTTTCGAGCCACAACCAGCACGCGAGACCGCATTTCTTCCACGATAGCAATGCCTGCCAGTTTGCCGAGCGGCGATGATGCCCCACTTCCACCTTCAGCCTTCTTAATCTCGTCCAGAAGTTTATCCACCAGTTCCTTATTCGGGACGGTTGCTTCCTGCTGCCTTTGCTCCTGAGCTTCCTTCGCCTTTTGCTGAAGAGCCTCTCGTTCCTTTCTGACTTCTTCCGGGTCTCGCAGATTCCACGTGACCGTCAGAGGAAAAGACGTATGCCCATCTTCGTCATTCGATTCCATGGTGGCATTGTATTCGAGGCGTTGTGCAATGCCTTGCTCCACATCAAACACGAGTGTTCCATTGCCACGAATACGCATGTAGGGCTTCGCCGGGTTGCGGGTTGTAGTGTATTCGTACGTCTTCTGGATCGAGATTTTTCCGTTCAGCTCCTGACCTCGCTGATAGCCAACACGTTCAATAGCGGGGATCGTGTCCAGTACCTCGTCTGGTTTCTCTCGCCCAAACATCCCGCGTGGACCTCCAAATGGGCTTGGTATCGGTGGGCCAAAACCTCGTCCGAACGGACCGTTGTCACCCCGTTTAATTCGTTGAAGTGTGCCGGATTCTTCACGTGCCCATTGTGATTCAGAATGAGCATCCAGCTCCTCGATAAACATCATTCCAATTGGCCCGAGTACAAAAGGAAACTGCTCGTCTCCCTTGTAGCTCAGGACTTCGCCAAGCCCGTTCACCTGAAGACTGCCTCGATCGGATCGGGAACTCGGGAAAGACGGAAATCCGCCCATGCGGAAGGAGCCCGGTGAGATGCTGCGAGTTTCTGTGTAACTGCCGCTGTACTGAAGGGAAACAGTTTTTCCTCCGCTGCTCCCTTTCACTTTGATGTAACAGACGCTGGGGCGCACTTTCTGGAATACAGCCGGACCGGCCAGTGAAGGTCCGCGATTTACAGTACTCGCAGGGATTTGGTTTGCGGCCATCAGCTTTCGAAGTTCATTCGCCGGGGCAGCAAACCCAACGGCAGTCACCGAAGACCCTGCCAGCTTTGCGCTCGCAACCCCAATGACTTCGCCCGCATCATTGACCACAGGTCCTCCGCTGTTGCCAGGATTAATAGGAGCGTCCACCTGGATCCGCTGGCCATGCTCGGGATCCATAATGATGCCTGCGACTGTTCCCGTGGTGATTTTCACATCCGTCCCAAGGACATCTGAGAGCGGGAACCCAATCACGCGGACAGATTCGGCCAGCTGAACGCGATCTGAGTCCTGAAACTGTACGGGGATCAATCCCGAGGCATTGACCTTGATGATTGCCACATCGGTCTTTGGGTTCACCGCGACAACAATGCCGGGCCATGTTTGGCCGTTGAGCTGAACATCGATTTTTTTGGCACCTTCGATCACGTGGGCACAAGTTGCAATGTACCCATTCGCTGTCACGGCGAATCCAGTTCCCGAGCCTTCATCATCAGGAGCATTCGCATCGCCAGTCACCTTGTAGGTGCAGCTTCCGTTGACTCGCACGCTGCCATTTCCGTCCCCGGCTTTGATGCTGACGGCATAGATGTGTTCGTCACCCACTTTCCATTTGTAAATCAACCGACGATTGTCAACGACGGCAGCCACCGCTCCGGCGTTGCCCGGAGGAATGATGCTCGGAGGTGGATTCTGTACCGGTGGTTGGTATCCGGGTTGTTGCGGTGGAGCTGCTGGTGTGATCCCGGCCACCGTTCCTCCACCCGGGACAGGCGTATTCGCGGGAGCAGGTGTATTTGGCTGCGGGATGGTTGCCGGGTTATTAAAAGTATCCGGGCGAACTTCCGCCGGGACCGTCAATGCCCCTGCTGGTTGAATTTCCGGATCCGCATTGGCGACGACGGTATCGTCAGTGTTCCTCCCGAAGTACCAGCCAGCGCCAATTGCGCCGATGATGCAGACGACGGCAAGTACGACCAGGGGTGTTTTATTTCCGCTGCCTGCTTTTGCGGTGCTTGAAGGAGATTCCCTCTTCCGTCGACGCGGAGGTGGCGCCGTCGGTTGATTGTATGTGTCTTCGAATTCGTCGAATTCATCATAGGCGCGGGGGGCTGGCTTCCTGGGTTTCGAGCCGGCGCTGCGAGTGCGATTCTCTCTGGTGTTCACGGGGGCAGCAGGCTTCCCGGGTGTTTGCCGGCGGGGTGCCTGCTGGCGGGTCGGGCGTGCACTCCCGGCCTGCGGCGTACCGGCTGGCTGCCTGGGCGTAACCGGCTGACCTTCAACGAGTATGCGCTCGTCACATTGAGGACAATTGAACTGGATGTCGCTCGCCGACTCACGTACACGCAGTTTCGAAAGGCAACCCGGGCATTCAACGATTATGTGGCTCATTGCTTGTGTGTCCGTGATTAACGTCGGTCAGAAACCGAAACTCCTGGATCGTTCCGCATTGTGACGATGAAATTCTGCAATTTCGAGCGAAAAGCCAACGTTCTGTTTACTATGCATCGACCGGGCCGGGGAAAGTCTTTGGGGCAGGGCAGTGAAATCACGCTGCAGGCAAACGATTGGATTCTCTCCGCGAATAAACAGCCTGTGGTCAGTCGTCGAGGACCTCACTGTCCGTTGAAGAATCGGGCCGCCACGCTGGACGGCTGTGAACCGTGGTGTTTTAAGGTCTCCTGCTTGAGTCAGTCCCCTTCTTCAACGGGCTGCTAAGCTAAACCCGGGGGCAGGCGGGCGGAAGTGTCCGCTCGCCACAATGAATCCGGAGGAGAGAGGTTTTCTACAATCCTGCGGATTTCCAGAGTAGCTGCCATCGCTGCTTCGATCGTTTCCAGCCACCGACTGTCAGTCGCACGTCGCAACGCAAGGCGGGCCATGGCGACAGCGGGATCACCATCTGTCGCGAGTGGATCGGGAGGTAAATGATCGTAGTAGCGACGGAACATCGTTGTAGAAGCAAAAAACTGTCGAAGTCCGAATCGATCCGCCAGAGCAGCCTGTAGCCGGAGACAAGCGTGCTCGTGAATTCTTTTGGACGAATCAAAACTCTCCAGGCCCCAGTCCGGTTTTGTCAGGCTTTCAGGGCCTTCGCATAATGCGTGGCAAATCTCATGCAGGATCATCTGAGCCAGGCAATCATCGGCATCCAGAGTTTCCGCAGTTCCAATTGTCAATGTCTGTCTGCCGTCCCAGGAGGCATTGACTTCGTGACTGCGTTGCACCTGCATCCCCAATTGCACTGCCGCATGAATCCAGATCAGGTCGACAGGATCCGCATATGCTCGGGAAATAGATCTCACAATTCGCATCCTCTAAACTGGACCGGGCACAGTCGGCATGCTACGAATGCTGACAAAGCCAGACAGGTCATTACACGTTGAGCTGAGACTTTGAAACATTCCCCCGCCACCGGGAAACTCCCAAAACCAGTTGAGACATCTGTATCTGCCCCAACATGACGACCATAGGTCGTCACCGGGCAGGATTCTGGCCGCCTTAATTCCTGAAACAAACTGAGTTCGATATGAATTTCCAACTTCGCTTCCATCGTTCCATTTCGTGTCTTGTTTCCTCCTGCCTGTTGATTGCGATCGAATGGCAGGTAGCGAATTCCTGTTCCGGCGGTCAGGAACCAACCAGCAGCCCCATTGTTTCCAACACAACCAGTCAACTGCGATCACCTGCTGAAATGTATCGCCCAAGCGTCACCCCAGACAGGATTATCCTGACGTGGAACGGTGATCCCGCCACCACTCAATCGGTGACTTGGCGAACATCCTGTGAGGTCCAAAAGGGGCTTGCACAGCTGTCACTGGCCGATCCAGGCCCTGACCTGGAAAGTGAGGCTCTCTCGTTCGAATCCCAAATGGAAGATTTGAGCACGGATCTGAACATGGCCCGTTATCACAGCGTCACGTTTCGTAACCTGCAATCCGGAACGAAGTATGCCTACAGAGTTGGAGATGGCGTCAACTGGAGCGAGTGGTTTCAGTTCCAGACAGCAAGTCAAACATCGGAGCCATTCTCTTTTCTCTACTTCGGTGACGCTCAAAACGATCTTCGATCACGCTGGTCACGCGTGATTCGCGAGGCCGCAAGAACAGCTCCTCGTGCTCGTTTCATGATTCATGCGGGCGATCTGATCAATCGCGCTGAAGCAGATTCCGAATGGGGCGAATGGTTTGGAGCAGGAGCATGGCTGAACGGAATGATTCCAAGTCTTCCTGTCCCGGGGAACCACGAGCAAGCCGGTTCAGCCGGCAATCGACGACTGAGCCACCATTGGCGACCGCAGTTTACCTTGCCGGAGAATGGTCCCGCAGGGCTTGAAGAGTCCTGCTACACACTCACATTTCAGGACCTGCGCATTGTTGGATTAAACAGCAATGAAAAGCAGGAAGATCAGGTGCAATGGCTTGATCGCGTACTGACAGAAAATACGTCGCGATGGGTCATTTGTACGTTTCACCATCCAATGTTCTCCACAGGAAAGGACCGCGACAATACAGCACTCAGGAAACTCTGGAAGCCTGTGCTTGACAAACATCGCGTCGACCTTGTTTTGCAGGGGCACGACCACACTTACGGGCGAACAGGCCTGGAAACACCCACAGCAGAGGTTTCAGAAACAGTCGAAGCAAACGCGGCCTCAGGCCTGAACAAACTGCAACTGTACACCGGCAGCGTGTATGTCGTGTCTGTCAGTGGCCCCAAAATGTATGGTTTGCAACGGCACGAATTTATGCCTCGCCAGGCTGAAGATACGCAGCTTTATCAGGTCATCCACATCAACGGAGACGAACTTCAGTTCGAAGCATGGATGGCAAATGGCGAACTCTACGACGCTTTTACCCTGCGAAAGAACGACGGGCAGATCAATACGCTGATTGAACAGGTTCCAAATGTCCCCGAACGTATCAGATTGCCTGCCGTCAGACAGAAAGCTGCCGCAGTATTCGGAAAGTAACCCGCCGACTCAGGGCATCCAGCCTTGGTTCAACTGCCAGAAAGTGTGGACATCATGCTGGTTTGCATCAACCGAGGATTGCCGCGCTGGCAACGACCCGCCTTCGCTCCCCAGCTGCAGGACCATAACATCAACAGGTCGACGCGCACCCAGTTGTGCTTGTCTGACGATCTGGTTGTGGCAGGAATGAAACAGACATCCGCCTTAGCTTAGACTGGCAGAGTCACCCCAAAGGATTTTGCATGGGCGTCAGCACTTCAGAACCCAGGTCCTGAAGTCGGTCTCGAGTGTCAATTTAGCTTGAAGCGAATTTGCAGCGAATTCGTCATCAACCACCACAAAGCAGGTCGAACCACTTCCCGACATGAAGACAGAATTCTGGCAGATCTGTTTTACGTCATCCATCATTCTCGCCATTGAAGGATTCACTTCACGAGCGGCACTGGTCAGCCGATTGAAGCAGTGTTGACGAAGACTCAAAGGGTCACCGGCAGTTAACGCATTGCCGACAGTTTTTGCCGACATGGGCGTTTCCGGAACCGTGGAATTCTGAAAGACGTCCTGTGTGCGATTGCCCTGAACTGGCTTCATTGCGACGAACCAGAATTCACCTTTCAGAGCAATCGGTTCCACCTTTTCGCCACGGCCATGACAAACAGCCGCCCGATGTCCGCTGAGCAAAAAGTTGATATCACTGCCCAGCTGTTCTGCCAATGCGTGCAGGGCGTCTTCCGATAGCGAAGTTCCCCAGAGAGAATTGAGTTGCCGGATTGTTGTAGCCGCATTGGATGAGCCGCCTGCAAGTCCGGCTTCGGCAGGTATTTGCTTCGAGACTGTAATATCAGCTCCTGATGTGCAGCCTGTTTGCTTTTGCATCAGCCGAGCCGCGCGAACGATCAGATTGGACTCATTGAGTGGAAAGGCGTCTGCCGAGATTCGGCAGGAATCTTCATGAAGATGAAGATTGATGTCAGGGTCCGAGCGAAGCGCGAATGTGATCGTGTCGCAAAGCGACGTTCGCAGCATGACGGTTTCCAGTTCATGAAAACCATCCCCGCGGCGGGAAAGAATTTCCAGGAAGACATTCAGCTTTGCCGGGCTGGAGGCCTTGATCGTCAAGGTTGCGTGCCTGAAGAAGTTGGAGTGCCGTTGGATGGATTGGGCTGGTTCAGGAAACTTCCAAATCCACGAAGTCCGGAGATCGGTGATGCAGTACCAGATTGTGCCTGCGTCCCTGATGAGCCGCCAACTGTGTTCACCGGAAGTGCGCCGGGAGAATTTGGTTGTTTCGGGGGCGATAGACGCAGGCCGGGAAATACGTCACGTACAGAATTCGACGGGCGAGTATCCTCAACACCTGTCGCATTTGCCTGGGCCGGGTTCGGAGCAGTTACCGCGGGAAAAAGAGTTCCAAGCGACCGAGGCAGTTGTGTTCCCATCAACGGTCCGCTGACTGGTTGTCCGCCGTAACCAGTCGCTCCATTTGCAGGGCTCGCACTTCCTGAAAGTGGGCCCGATAGTATTCGGGATGCATCGCCGGGCAGCGATTTATTGATCAGGTTTGGAATCGCATTCTCGACCGATCCTCCGGGGATCTTCCTGGCAAGGCTGTCCGGGAGCCCACCAGACATGACAGCATTCATGTCGTTCATCGTGCGGTCGACCTGTTGCTTTTGCTTGTCGGACAGGAATTGTGAATTGGACGCCGTTCGTGCAAGCGTGTTGATGTCCACTTTGCCGGACCTGAACGTTGCAACGATCGACTGAACCTCCTGAACCTGCGCGATTAACTCAGCATTGTCGTCCCTGAGTCGCTGAAACTCACTGGAGAACCGTGTCGAAAGCTTCGACACCTGATTTGTGGCGTAGGCATTCACATCGGCAATCAATCGTTCCCTGGCCTGATCGATCTGATGTGCAAACGCCAATTGGACCCCATCAACGATTTGTTTTCCAAGGTCCGACTCAATCCGCATGGTTGGTTTCAGAAGTGTTCCACCAAGATTCATCGATGCATTGACCTGATGAATGGAATTCAGCGCTTCACGAGCTGCCGTGAGAAACTCAGGCCGAATCCCTTCGCTGGCGGTCAGGCTGGCATCGTGAAGGACAGACTGAAGTTGAACTCTGCCAGCGATTTGCTTTTCCACAACGGTGAGATCCATTCCCCATGACACCTCGCCAAGGCGAGCTGTCAGCATGGCTTTTTCAGGCTTTCCCGTTGCAAGCGGCTGGCCCTGAGGCTTACTGTAGGCCGCCTGAATTTGAGTGACCGGCTTTTCCAGCCGTGCATCATATGTCACCATCATCGTGATTGGTGAATTGCTGTCTGTCCGCAGCCGAAAGACACACGGACGCCCAAGTAGTGGCGCATCTTCGGTGACATCAGCAAGCTGGGCTTCAAACGGTACCAGCTCGCCATCGATCTCAACTTCGCCTGAAACGGTCAGGTTCTGAAGGTGAAAGTCCGGGGTTGGATTCAGAAGTGGAAACTCAAAATCCTCACCACGCTGACGTTCCGGTTCGGTCTGTTCAGCAAGTTCCTGTTTGTACTGCCGTGCAAGTTCGATCCAGGAGAGCAGTTGCTGCAATTGCAGGTACATCTGTTGACCAATCAACGATTCAGTGACACGACGAGTGTCAGGTTTCATCATCGAAATGGTTTCCCTGACCATTTGCTGATCGTTCTGACGCGCCTGATCAAGGCGGGCAAAGTCAACGCGCACTTCCGGAGCGATTCCCGTCAGTTCCTCACGGATAGCCTTCGCTTCCATTGAGAGTTGTTCGGCCTTCCGCGCAATCTGAAGATACTGCTCAACCATCCTGAGCGGGTCACCCCGTCGAGCTTGATCAAATTCCAGTTTCAGCTGTTCGAACCTCGGCTTAAGCAGCTTGGCTCGGTCTGTCATTTCGTCGAAGCGCTGGTCCCATTTCTCATAGACTTCCGTACCGGTGCGATATGTTTCCAGACGATTGGGGTCGATCTGCGCCTTCGCCTGATCCAGGAGTCCCGTCAACCATTCTTCCCCGGCACTGCGTAGTTGCTCCTCCATCCAGGATGGCTCTGAGTTCTCTTCTTCTGGTTCCGGTGGCAAATCCAGTTGTCCGTCATCTGAGCGAGCAGTGTGAAAGCGGACGCCACGAATGTGTCCCTCTTCCACCACGAACTGGCGTCGAAGAAGCGGATCTCCTGCAAGCCTGAGCTCCAGCGAATCAAACTGCACCATGTTCGTTCCGGGCCGGGACGCACTGGCCAGTGCCACTCCATCAACCACCAATCGGGGCGGGTAGACCTGCGAACGGATTGAGGCAACATCAACCCGTGCCCCGGTGACAGATTGAAGTGTCTGCACCGTCGCGTAGTGCATCAGTGGATCTTTGCCCCACGTCAGGAATGCCCAAACGATGGCGACGATGATCAGTCGAGGTATCACGTATGACCAGCGCACTTGGGGAACTCCAAAACGGATATCAGGCTGAAAACCAGAACGCAGAAGTAACTGATTTACTCAACGGAACCCAGACGATCTGCCCACTCAGCACCAAGAAGGACTTTCGCCAGCCGCCAGTGACGAGCATGTTCGGAAAGCAGGTCGGCGTAGTGCTCAAATACCGGACGAGAGCTGCGTGACAGCGGCCACAGCAGCCCTAATCCCAGCAGAAAACTGCCCATAACAATCGAGTTATTAAAATCAGTCCACGGCATCACCGGCGTGTTGTAAAGCTGGATCCAGAACTGCTGAAGCGATGGCAATGATAGAACGAACCGTCCGATCGAATCAGACACGGGATCAAACCAGGACGCTGCAAAGGTCACGGCTATTGCCGTCGCAGTTGCAACTCCAAGATTTACGCGCAACATCGCCACAACCATACCGAGGGCGATCGCGAGAAGGTTGCCTTTCGGCACAAGACCGACAAGCACACCAAGTGCAAAACCCCAGCTCATTTGAGCGGGCGTCGACTGGGTAAGAAGAGCCTTTAACAGAACTCGGACAGGCCGTAGTACAAAGAACATGCGGTTTCCTCCCACAGCGCGAAACGCGGGCTGGTTGATCTGAACCCGGCTTCCTCCACGCGAATCTGCCAATGTGCCGCTGAAGCAGATTCGGGTCAATACGACATCGCTTCACTGCTGGACGGGATGATGTCCCTGAGTTTCGATCGAGTCGATGAATCAGCACTTTCTGCCGTTCGCAACTGACACTCCGGCCCGAAAGGCAAGTCGCAAAAAAAAGAGGCCACTCGGTCTGCCGAGTGGCCTCTTTGTCCGGGTTCAGCATGTCACTGCTGACCATGTTGTGAATGATGCCGGAAACTACTTCGCGGCTGCTCGAGCTTCTTTTTCCTTCATGCGTTTCTCGAGGATCTCTCCCTGGAGTCCGCGTGGAACCTGTCGGTAGCACTGGAATTCCATGCTGAATGTTCCCTTGCCCTGAGTCATGGAACGCAGCTCATTCGCATAGTCGAACATACTTCCAAGTGGCACTTCTGCGTTGATCACGCACACAGCGTCGTTCACTTCGGATGAAGTGACGATGCCGCGTTTGCTGCTGATGTGCCCTGTCACAGCTCCCTGATATTCATCCGGAGTCTCGATTTCCAGCTTCATGATCGGCTCCTGAAGCGCCATGTCAGCTTTCTTCAGTGTCTCTCGCATACATGCGAAGGACGCGATCTTGAACGCCATTTCGGACGAGTCGACGTCGTGGTAACTTCCATCCTGAAGTCGCATGCGAACGTTTACAACTTCGTACTCGCCCAGAGGTCCCTTGACCAGGCCCTGCTGGAAACCGGCATCACAAGGAGCGATGTATTCACGGGGAATTCGACCGCCGCTGATCTCGTCGACGAATTCGTAGTGAACTTCCGAAGTCTCAGGAAGTGGCTCCAGAATACCCACAACGTGAGCGTACTGACCGGAACCACCAGATTGCTTCTTGTGCTTGTAATTGAACTCAACAGCCTTGGTCGGTGTTTCGCGATAAGCCACGCGCGGCTCACCGATGATACATTCACACTTGTATTCTCGCTTGATGCGCTCGACATAGATATCCAGATGCAGCTGCCCCATCCCTGCAATCAGCGTCTGGTTTGTCTCTTCGTCGGTCATCACTCGGAACGTTGGGTCTTCCCGGCGGAATCGCTCGAGCGCCTTGCCCAGCTTGTCGGCGTCGTCGCGTTTCTTGGGTTCAATCGAAAGCCGAATGACCGCATCGGGGACAAAGATATTTTCGAGAGAAACGTTGATCCCATCGCCAAGGAAAGTGTCACCAGAGGCACAGTCCACACCAACGACAGCGATGATATCACCTGCTTCTGCTCCATCGATTTCTTCGCGGTCATTCGCGTGCATTCGCACGAGTCGACCAAATCGAACCCCACGACCGGTACGAGCATTCGTGTAGGTGTTGCCTTTGACAATCTTGCCCTGGTAGATTCGCATGTAGGTCAGCTGACCGAACGCTTCCACAACGGTTTTGAAGGCCATTGCAACCAGCGGTTCATCGGTTGAATCGCTGAGCACGACTTTCGGATGCTGACCATCCTCACCCACGGGCTTGCTGTTGTCGATTGCGTACTTGTCGCGGTCCAGCGGACATGGCAGATAGTAAGTGATTGCATCAAGCGCGAGCTGAACACCGCGATTCTTGTAGGCACTGCCCATCAGGACAGGAGTAATCTGCTGAGCCAGCGTTGCCCGGCGGACAATTGCCCGGATTTGATCGACAGAGACCTCAGATTCTTCCAGCAGCGCTTCCATCAACTCGTCGTCGTGCAGTGACAACTGTTCGAGCATCACCTGACGACCTTCTTCAGCGGCAGCCTTCAGTTCATCAGGAATTGGTTTACGAACGACGGTTTCGCCTTCTGATCCTTCGTGGTAGCAGGCTTCCATCGTAATGAGGTCAACAACACCTTCGAACGCAGACTCAAGACCGATTGGAATCTGCAGTGGAACGGGTGTGGTCTTCAATTTGTCCTGCATCTGCTGCATAACCTTTTTAGGGTTCGCACCAGTGCGGTCCATCTTGTTGATGAACGCGATTCGAGGCACGCCGTATCGCTTCATCTGGCGGTCAACAGTCAGAGACTGACTTTGTACCCCACCAACAGAGCACAGCACCAGGATGGCACCGTCCAGAACGCGCAAACTGCGTTCGACTTCCACTGTAAAGTCAACGTGACCCGGCGTGTCGATGATGTTGACGACATAATCATTCCACTCAACACGCGTTGCGGCTGAGGTAATTGTAATCCCGCGTTCGCGTTCCAGGTCCATATGGTCCATGGTCGCGCCGCCGTCTCCGCCTTTCACATCCCGGATCTTGTGAATACGACCTGCGTAGTAGAGCATTCGCTCGGTCAGGGTCGTTTTACCAGAGTCGATGTGAGCCGAAATACCAATGTTGCGGAGTCGGGCCAGGTCAGCCATGTCAGAACTGTCCTAAGTGTGAAAGAGAAAAACAAAGACGGATCGCCGGACGAAATCTCCCCCCAGAAATTCCGGCAGGGAAGATGCAACGCACAGCTGTCGGCAGGTTGCAAGTGCAAATTGCCTCATGGCCTGAATCGTCTTTGACCGCGTTTCAGCTAATCAAACCACACGAATTCGAAATTCAGCAGATCCCAAACCCCGCGCATAACGACTCCGACCTCGCCAAAAAGCGATGGCGGATGGTATCGGCGCAAAATCGGCCAGAAAAGAGGAAGACCCCCGAAATCACCTGACACGCATACCTTTACCGAACTCGGGACGATCAGAGTCTCAGGAAAAACACGGGCATCGAACCTCGAAGCCAGAATGCTGACACTGGTTCGGGCCGGCCGAGTCCAACTATTCCGCTCGCTCAATCGGCATGCTCAGTCTGTTGAATTGATCGAATCCTCGCCTCATTTGCCATGCCGTGACGCTCCACGCCTGAACCTGTGTTTGCTCGAATTCCACAGAAATTCGGGTGTCTGGCAGTTTGATGAGGCATTCACCGTGAATGACACAGGTCGTATCCAGCTTGTCGAAGACCGGACGAGTTCGGGACTGCACGGAATCGGATTTCACGTGAGGAATGATGGTGGCCTTACCTCTCCATAAGTCAAGCTGCACCGAATCGGCCAGGAACCTGACCGGAGACTGCGTCTGATGGTTGCCGTCCGGGGGCAGATACCTTCCGTTTCCCGAAAGGCCGACATACTGACACGAATCGGCCTGATTTCCAGCAACTGACCCGCTCGGCGGAACTTGTGAATCGCTCTCCACAGCGCCTTCATCCTCCACCGTGTTGTCCAGCCGGATTGCGACTTTCATGCGTCCCAGCAGACCAAGGGGTACCTCCTGAATTACGTCCCGTGATTCCGTGGAAGCCCCATCGAACCAAAATGGTGTCGCCAGCCATGAAGCGAGAACCTCGGCCGAACCACATTCGCGAAGAATGGCTTCCGCTTCGGGATTGAGCCCGGTCAACCGATTCAACAGTCCAGCAAAATCATCCTGGCCAATTTTCCGCACCGAACCATCATGATTCAGAGCAACCGAAAATGTAAGCCCCCGAAGCGACTCCAGAACCTGTTCACTCGTTGTTGTCTGAATCTCTTCTGACGAATCAGTCGATCCTGCATCAACACTGCGACTTGCGTTTGCAATGCCGACATTCAGAAGAATGCTTCCATCCGGATGAGCCGACATCACGCGGTATTCGAGTCGGATCTGGCTTCGTTGCTTCGTCTCAAAGAGACGATTGCCATTTTCCTTCGAGGTCATCGTGGTCTGACGTGTGGTATGAACATCAACCTGAAACGCGTCGCCAACCCGAAGATCCCAGATGGTCCCGAAGACAGGCGCTGGCGCAATAATCGCACCGTCCGTAACGGCCCGCTGCCGCAATCCCGGTCGGGCAGCAGGACCTGTGGGCGGTTGTGCAGCAGCCTGCTTTTCGTCGGCAAACGCATGGCACGAACCGGCCCCCAGAATTGTGAACAGCAGCACACTCGCGACACACGAAACGCGATTTCGAATTTGAATTTGATCAAGCATTAAGAAGCTCATACGGGTCTTCTCTGGCATGTCGGTCTTCTCTGGACTGTGTGGAAGCAAACGCCCCCGGATTACCCAGCGACTTCCAGCACGTGTTCTGCCACATACACTGGAATCGCCGGCTTGTAGTGGACCGCAAGAGCAACCGCATCGCTCGGGCGACAGTCGATTTCGTGAAGTGCGTCGGCGGTACGGATTTTCAGCGTGGCAAAATATGTGTGATCCTTCATGTCAGATATCAGCACCTCCTCCACGGTCCCATTGAGGACTTCGATGACATTCTTCAGAAGATCGTGGGTCAGAGGGCGAAACGGTGCTTCCTCCAGAAGTCTGCGGTTAATTACCTGGGCCTCAAAAGGCCCGATCAGGATTGGAAAGGTTCGGTTACCACCAACCTCTTTCAGGTAAATCGCCTGTTGATCGTTAATTTCCGAAATGATGATTCGGCTGAGTTCCATCCGGACGGGCACTGGGGTTTTCTCCCGGGTGTAGATGCGTCTGAAGCGGCATGTGAAAGGTCTGTCCCCTGTCGCGTTCTCTGCGCTTTCAGTTTGGATGGATGATGATAGCGGACGGACGAAATCAGGTCGAATCGATTCGTGAAATGTATGTTCAGAGTGGCAGGGCAGGAATTGACTGTGGGCACCGTGTGTGCTCGAATGTTCATCACGCGATCTGTTCTTTTCACGTTTCTCATTGTGAAGGAGTTTGACAAATGCGCCTCGCGTTATCCCATCGTAGCAAGAAGGGTGGATTCACTCTCATTGAACTTCTGGTTGTGATTGCGATCATTGCCATTCTGATCGCGCTGCTTCTGCCTGCAGTTCAGCAGGCGCGTGAAGCCGCTCGCAGAACTCAGTGCAAGAACAACATGCGTCAGATCGGTCTTGCCTTCCACAACTACCACGATACACACAGCCGGTTTCCGCTCCCCGCGGTCGTCGGACTGACTCTGGGAAGTGGCCTGGATATTCGCCAGGGTTCAAGTTGGTGTACCATGCTGTTGCCATACATTGAACAGGCGAATGTCTACTCCATTTATGACTCCCAGCTATCGCCCTATCACCCCAATAATGCAGCCGCCGTATCAACGATTATCAACGGATTTGCGTGTCCTTCAGTCCCGCGCAGCGAGATGACACATACGATGTCAATCCCCGGTGGCACGACACTCGGGTCCGGGTACCCCCCGACTTCAGCCACGATTTCGATCACTGGCGGTGTGCTGGACTACGACACTCTGGACGGCGTTCGGGGGGACTTCAATTCGTTTGCCTACGCGGGGCATTCGCCTGCAGCGGATCGAAAAGGCTGGGGAACCTGGACCCTGCGCGTTCTTGACCTGCCGCAATTCAGCTCGGGAGGCACCGGCGGAAAAATTCGCGACATGACTGACGGAACTTCGAACACCATCCTGGTAGGCGAAGTGGCGAATCGAGCGAAGCTGTTCCGCAAGAAGACAGAAATCTCGCCATCAGCAGACGCCGAGGCCTACGCACAATCCCTGACGGGCAGTGGTATGTGGGCGGATATTTTCAAAGGCGACACATGGATCAACGGGCGACTTTACGACGGAACGAATGGATCCGATGGTGGCCCCTGCGCCGTGAATTGTTCGAACGCTCGAACAGCAGGATTGTATTCCTGGCATGTTGGCGGCGCCCATGTCACGCTGGCGGATGGCTCATCACGATTCATCAGTGAAAATGTTGATAACTACATTCTCGCGGGCCTAATCACTCGCGGTGGGGGCGAAATTGCGGGCGAGTTTTAAGCGGCTCGCTGTGATGGAGATCTCGACATAACCTCCGCAGGTCCAGCCGCGCACAGCCGGATGCTGTGCGCGGCGTTATGTTTTCTCTCGGGAAAGGTCTACTGAATTGATGTGGCTCAAGGCAAAATCTACTCGTTCCTCATTGCTCTTCTTTTGCATGAGTCTGTGCGCTGCTGGTTGCGGTCGGGAGCCTCAGCGTGGTGTTACAAGGGTGGAAACGGTACCGGTCACGGGCATTGTCCTTGTTGATGGGCAACCCGCAAACAATCTTCGCGTATCCGCTGTTCACTCCACGGCGACTCAGGGACTGGTTCCTCACAGCCCCGGCGGATACACGAAGGAAGACGGTCGGTTTTCACTTTCAACTTACGAGTCCGGCGACGGCGTTCCACCGGGAGACTACAAGCTCACGTTCGTCTGGGGTGAAATCAATCTGATGAACGGCCAGTATAGTGGTGACAAACTGAAGGGTAAGTACGCCGAACCGCTCCGGTCTGCCCACCCCCTTCAACTGTCATCTGGTGACAATGCGGTCGATATGGGAACCATCGAACTGAAATCCAGATGAGATTCCCGGCCGTTTTTCGTTGTGATGTGAGAAATCAAAATTCAACTCTAAATGCAGCCGACGGAAGTCGTGAAGATCCCAGTTGCGGAAACAAGCTCACTCACCGTAAACTGACGTTGTCCGTGAATTAGCACGGCACGCAGAACAGGGAGGTTTTCGTGCAAATCGTGGGTATCATTCCGGCCCGACTTCAGTCAACGCGACTTCCTCGCAAGCTGCTGCTGAATGCGACGGGCAAGCCGCTCATTCAATATGTCTGGGAAACAGCCTGCGCGTGTCCCGAGATTTCGGAGGTTCTCGTTGCCACTGACAGCAACGAGATCGCGGAAGTTGTGCATCATTTCGGTGGGCAGGCCGTCATCACGGGAGAGCACCAGAGCGGGACCGACCGCATTGCCGAAGTCGTGAGAAACAGATGTCCGTCCGCAGATATTATTGTGAATCTGCAGGGCGACGAACCCGAACTACAACCGTCTGTGATCACGTCATTAGTTCGACAGATCATTGACAACGACTCCCCAATGGCCACGGTTGCTGCCCCGTTGACCGATGCACGGAAGGTGCTTGATCCGTCCTGTGTCAAGGTGGTTACCGACGTGAATGGCAGGGCCATGTACTTCAGCCGTTCGCCGATTCCGTTTAGCCGTGACGTTCCGATAGAAACGTTCTTCAGCGATGACGAGCCATCGCCATGGCTGCAGCATGTTGGCTTGTATGCGTACCGCCGTGAATTCCTGCTTCAGCTGACAATGATGCCGCCATCGCCGCTCGAACAGATGGAAAAGCTCGAACAGCTACGTGCCCTGCAATGCGGTGCTGCCATTTCTGTGGCTGTGGTCGACCATGCTGCCGTCGGAATCGACACACCGACCGATTACGCCGAATTCCTCCAAAGACACTCCGCTCTTCGGGTTGCTGCCTGACCATGGAAATGACAGTGGAAAATTGTTTGTGGACATGACATCGCATGGATATTGATGAGGTCACTGCATGGCACGAAGCTGGACACGCATTCGCTGCGGTCTGCCTCGGGGCAACAGTGGAGTCCATATCCATCAGTCCTGACCAGGATGATGGCCCCCTCCGTTCCGGAGACACAGTCGTTCGATGGGAACACCGTAGAGTGTCCGAACGCCAGCTGATGGAACGAGAAGTGATGGTTATTCTGGCAGGACCAGTGGCTGAGATGATTCATCGCAACGAGTCATTTCACCCGGCAACCGTTGCTGAATGGGCCATGGACTGGCAACAGGCATGGGAAAAAGCGTCATTTGAAAAGTCATCGCCGAAGCGTCTGGCAATGCTCGAACAAACTACACTTCAACTCTATCGGGTATTCCGGCAGGATCAGAACTGGGCCATCATCGGAGCCATTGTAGATCACCTGCTGGCCTATGAACAAATGGAAGGCGAAACAGTTCATGAGATCTGTGAGTCTGTCGAAGGATTGTTGAGGAACGGCTGACTCCTGGTCTACCCATGACGACCATCTGATGGTCCCGATCTGAAGCGATGTTTGCGTTTGGAAGAACGCAACGCATGTTCCATGATGTTCATTGAATGGTTTGTGTTCGGTTTCCCAATCTGCTGCAATCTTTTCCCAACGCTGATTGTGAAGAACCTCACCTGTCGCCATAACTCAGCCCACCGCGTCGGAAGGCGGGATGCCAGTCGTTGACACTTGCGCGACACTCGTAACGTTTCGCGGGTCTCGCAGTATGACTATTGTGCCGGGATACAAAGACTTGCCTGAGTCCCGGCATTTTGACTAATCATTCATTCCTGAGCAGATGAAATCGTCAAACGATTTCAAAGGAAACAGCTTCGATGCGATCGCATTTGCTGTTGATTCTTGTATCGACAATGCTGGCTGGCTGTAATAACAACCCGTCCGGGACCGAACTTTCCGGCGGAGGTCCTGCTGGCAACGACATGACTCCCGAACAGGACCTGGGATTAAACGAGCCGTTACCGGAAGCAGAACAATACTTCCGCGACTGGTTAAAGGGCCATGGTCACGAGGACCTTGTCACCGACGACAATGGAGTCGGTCTGAAAGACAGTCCCGTCCGTTTGAAGGCAACGCTCTACGGGGTGAATGAAGAGGGCGATGGGATCAGTGTTGAGACCCGCTTTGCTATTCTTCTGCCGGACGGTCGCGAAATCATCGAGTTTCTGGCCGGGATGGGAGAAACCAGGGAACAGGCGATCTCAGACACGTTTCTGAATTTCACGGTGACAACATTTCATGGAGTCTACTCTGGATTTCTGAATTCCAATGACGAACACATGGTTCCCGTGGACGTGCAAATCAATGGAAAAGTGCGGCCCGTGATTTCCGGCGATGTCTACATGCGAAGTTCCGAGGAGAATCGTGAATCGGTCGACCTGCAAAAAATCAGTGAAGAAGTCCGCAGGATGCTTTCGACATTACCTCTCGATGAAAAATCGCACTGGATGAAAATTGTCTATGGGCAGGCAGACGGACAGGTGATTTCTGTCTCAGTCACACTTGATAATCTGCCGGACGACACGCTGACGGCAACACTGGCAGAGCTCAACTGGCCCAGGACGGAGCAATTCTACATGGTCAAACAGTTTGTTGTGATCCCCTGAGCACTCGACGCGCACCAGGTTCACGGAGGCTCGCCCCATCGTCGGCCGAACTGCGCACGGCAACTTCAGGCCGGATGCAGACACAGCGCAACTCGCTAATGAAGGGCAAGACGACCAAAGCTGGCCACCTTGCCCAATCCCGATGTCACAGTCCGATGTTAATCCGGCGGTTAACGAACCACAAAGTTCACCATGCGACCGGGAACCGCGACGACTTTGACGATGGTCTTTCCTTCCAGATTCTTTTGAACCGCCTCATCTGCTTTTGCGGCCGCCTGCATCGCATCGGAATCTGCATTAGCCGCCATGATAATCTTTGCTCTGAGCTTACCATTCACCTGGACCGGAATTTCAATCGTATCCTCAACCAGCAGTGTTTCGTCCCATGCTGGCCACGATTCAAAGGCCAGCGTACTGCTGTGCCCCAGCACAGACCAAAGTTCTTCCGCTGCATGCGGAGCGAATGGGCTGAGCAGCAGGACAAATTGTTCGAGTACAGATTTCGGACGAACATCCTGCGTCAGCATGAAGTTAATAAACTCCATCATGCGACTGATCGCCGTGTTAAAACTCAGCCGATCGATGTCCTGTGAAACCGCTTTGATGGTCTTATGAAGTACGCGTAATTGTTCTTCGGTGGGAGCGACTTCCTGAACAGAAAGGTTCAGCGTGACTTCCTCGGCGCGTTCATCGACGATCATTCGCCAGACACGGCTGAGAAACCGATAGACACCTTCGACGCCGCTCATCTGCCACGGCTTCACCTGTTCCAGTGGGCCCATAAACATTTCATACATACGAAGCGAATCAGCGCCGTATTCGCGAACAACGTCGTCAGGATTGATAACGTTGCCACGTGACTTGGACATCTTCTCCGCTTTACCGTTTTCGTCCGGCTCCCCCAGAATCATGCCCTGATTGACAAGTTTTTGAAAAGGCTCCGGGGAGCTGACGTGGCCACGGTCAAACAATACCTTGTGCCAGAATCGCGAATACAGCAGGTGCAACACCGCGTGTTCAGCACCACCAACATACAGATCGACAGGCAGCCAGTATTTTTCCTTTTCCGGGTCGATAAAATGTTCGTTGTTCCTGTTGTCACAGAACCGAAGGTAATACCAGCAACTGCCAGCCCATTGAGGCATGCTGTTGGTTTCTCGTTTCAGCTTCACACCGTCCTTATCCGTTTTGTAAAGCCATTCGTCGGTGGCTTTGGCGAGCATTGGTTCGGGTGTACCGGTTGGTTTAAAGTCTTCCATATGAGGATGCAGCACAGGCAGTGATTCGGGCGAATCGGCTCGCATCAGACCGGTTGGATTACCATCGGCATCCAGTTCGTGCCAGATCGGAAACGGTTCACCCCAGTATCGCTGGCGACTAAACAGCCAGTCGCGAAGGCGGTAGTTCACAGCTTCTCTGCCAATGCCGGCCGCAGTCAGGTCTTTTGTGATCTGAGCCTTGAAATCAACGCTGGCAAGCCCGTCGTACTTTCCGGAATTGACCGCAACTCCTGTTTCGGTGAAAGCGGCATTCTTCGTATCGGCCTCGTGCCCACTGTTCGGCGCCGGGGCAACAACCTGAGTGATCTCGATACCGAATTCCCTGGCAAACTCAAAGTCACGTTCATCATGAGCAGGTACGGCCATGATCGCTCCGGTGCCGTAACTGATCAAAACGTAGTCTGCGATCCACACCGGAACTTTGGTTCCATTAACCGGATTGATCGCGTATCCGCCAGTGAAGACACCGGTCTTTTCTTTGGCCAGATCGGTCCGATCGAGATCGCTCTTTAATGCGGCTTTCTGTCGGTATTCTTCCACCTTTGCTTTTTGTTCCGGACTTGTGACGACATTAACCAGAGGATGTTCCGGGGCGAGAACCATGTAGGTCACACCAAAGAGCGTATCCGGACGAGTCGTGTAGACACGAATCGTGTCGGCAGCAGGTTCATCCGGGAATGGTTTCGCCGACAGAGGAAATCCGAACGCATTCAGGGCAGATCCTGCGGATGACTCCGGAGCGTCATGTCCACTCTCAATTCGAAAATCCACTTCAGCACCAACGCTGCGCCCGATCCAGTTCCGCTGCATATATTTGATGGATTCCGACCAGGACAGATTTTCGAGTTCGCTGGCGAGTCGATCGGCATAGGCAGTAATGCGAAGCATCCACTGCTTGAGCGGCATGCGAACAACCGGATATCCTCCACGCTCACTCTTGCCGTCAATAATTTCCTCGTTAGCCAGCACGGTGCCAAGAGCAGGGCACCAGTTCACAGGAGCCTCTGAAACATAGGCCAATCGATGTTTGTCCTGATACCGCCGGACGGCTTCGTTACCGGCGGCGGAGACGTCATCCGGGATGGGCAGTTCGCTGATCGGCCGACCTCTGCCTGTGCGTTCCACGCCATCAGGACCTGTCCATTTGCAGTTGGAGTCGTACCAGGTGTCGAACAACTGCAGAAAGATCCACTGGGTCCAGCGGTAATAGTCCGGGTCGGTCGTGGAAAGTTCACGCGTCCAGTCGTAACTGAATCCCAGCATCTTCAGCTGGCGTTTGAAGGTCGCGATGTTTTGCTCAGTCGTGATGCGAGGATGCGTGCCTGTTTTGACCGCATGTTCTTCCGCCGGCAACCCAAACGCGTCCCAGCCCATTGGATGCAGCACGTGTTTGCCCTTCATGCGAGCATGGCGGCAGACAATATCGGTTGCGGTATAACCTTCAGGATGCCCAACATGCAGGCCACTGCCGGACGGGTAAGGAAACATGTCCAGCACATACAGTTTTTCCTTCGACGGGTCCGGGCCGTCCATCTGAAAGGTCTTGTTATCGTCCCAGTATTTTTGCCAGCGAGCTTCAATGCGTTTGGCGTCGTAACGAGGCATGATCGGCTTTACTCATCTGTTTGCAGTGCTGTTTTACGGTCGAGACTTCAATTTAAAGTCGAGACTTCACGGTCGTGAATGGGCCAGAAAACGGCCCTTTCAGGAACCGAAGTTTACGGAAGGACACCGCCGACGCAAAACGAGTTCTGTTCGACAATCAGATTCAAAAATACAAACGGACACGGCAGACGGCAGCTCCGCGATTCGCTGGGTTTCACATGCGGGCGAAGCAACCCGTCTGGACGAATGACGACAAACCAGACAGAAGGCCCTTCGGTCATGAATTCCCGTATCTCGGTTGACGCAGAGCCTGCACACTGCTTTTCTTCCGCTCAGGAATCACCTGTTTGCCTGACGGGAATCCGGCACCGGGTCGTGCGGACATGGCGGGATTGTCACATCATGGAACCGCGTTCTGTGTCCGTTCGTCGGTGCTCGGCCAGTTTCAGTTTCTGCGGATCCAAATACGAAGCGGATGAAAACACAATGATGAATCTTTTCAGCCAGCGACACCTGATCGGGTTGTCCGTTTGCCTATTTCTGATGGTGTCTCCCATGTCGGACGAAGTCTACGGCGATGAGTTCAATTACGACGAATCCAAAGTGCCGCAGTTCACGTTGCCCGATCTTTTGAAGGCTCAGGACGGATCGGATATCGATTCCGCGGAAAAGTGGGTGAATATTCGTCGACCGGAAATCCTGCAGCTGTTCGCGGATCATGTTTTCGGCCATCTCCCACCGGCCGTGAACAAACTTCGCACGCGCATTCGCAGTGAAAAGAACGACGCAGTTCAGGGAAAAGCAATTCGCAGGGAAATCACGGTCTTCTTCACCAGCGAAGACGACGGCCCACAAATGGACATGCTTGTTTACACCCCCAAAAGTGCAACCGGGCCGGTACCTGCATTTATCGGACTCAACTTCAATGGTAACCACACCGTGGAGGACGATCCGGCAATTCACATCACATCGTCGTGGGTTCGCAACAACAAAGATCTGGGAATTACGGACAACCGGGCCAGCGAAGCCTCGCGCGGGAAGTCTTCCGGGCGATGGCCGGTAGCAGAAATCATTGGTGCGGGCTACGGGTTGGTAACCATCTACTACGGAGATATAGACCCGGATTTCGACGATGGCTTCAAGAACGGCGTACATGCCATCTGGCCGGAAAGCCAGAACCGCACCGCGTCAAGCGGTGGCTCAATCAGTGCGTGGGCATGGGGCTTAAGTCGAGCCCTGGATGTGCTGGAAGTCGACCCGCTGATTGATGGCAGCAAGGTCGCCGTGGTCGGTCATTCTCGACTGGGAAAGACATCACTCTGGGCAGGTGCCACAGATCAAAGGTTTGCGATGGTGATTTCCAACGATTCCGGCTGCGGTGGGGCGGCACTCAGTCGCCGTGCGTTTGGTGAGACGGTGAAGCGCATTAACACGTCATTCCCGCATTGGTTCTGCATGCAGCATCGTACCTACAACGATAACGAAACCGCCTCTCCCGTTGACCATCATATGTTAATTGCACTGGCTGCCCCCCGACCGATTTACGTGGCGAGCGCTGAAGATGACAAATGGGCAGACCCGCGCGGCGAGTTCCTCTCCGCTCAACTCGCCGGATCTGTCTACGAATTACTCGGCAGGAAAGGGCTCCCTTCCGACAGCATGCCTGCTGTGAATCAGCCTTTGGTGGCCGACGTCGGTTATCACATCCGAACGGGTAAACACGATATCAATGAATATGACTGGGCCCAATACATCAAATTTGCCAATCAGCATTTGAAGGGGAATCATTAAGAAAGCCCAGGTGACCTCGGACTGACAGCTGGGGGCATAATCAGGAGTAAACTCATTGGTATCTTCGATTTCCTGAGACGAAAGCAACCAGAAGTGTCCCTTGAAACGACATCTGAAGAATCAGGACCTTCTTTCCATTACACACTGGCTCATTTTGCACTGCGCACAGTTGCCCTTGCGGATCCGCTGCGATTCCTTGCGATCGTGGCGTCCCCGGATGGGTTTCGTTTTCTCCAGTCGCTGATCGATCAGGTTGCAGACCACCTGAAGACGGATCCCCCGTTTGATGTCTCGGAGATTTCGTTTCATCCGAGGCGAGTAAAAAACCTGCCGTGCATCGTGCTCGTGATGCCGTCTCCGACAGAGGTGGCAGAGGCTTACATGGTCGCCTGTGTGCTGATGTCGCATTCGGGAAAACCTCTGGATGCCAATATTCGGCCAGATGATGTGACGGGCCGATATTTCACACTCGAAAAAGGTTTTCACATGGATGGCTCACCTCGCACGGTGCTCGCGGAGTGGGATCGGCAAGGGTCACATTCAAACTTTGGTGACGGTCCCGATGTAACTGTCGATGCATTTCTCGAAGCTCTGGCAGGCTTCAACTTTTGATTCAGATTGTGTGCAGATTGCGGATCTGCAGTGAAAGCGCCATGCCTGGCTCTCCAGCCGGAAGTCACTGAAATGCTGTTCCGTCGGTTGTCTGGATCATCTGTTCTCCCACAAAGTTCCTGCTTCGGAAGTTGCTGATCGTTTGCGATTGAGTATGGTGCGTTTCGTTGATTGTGAAATGCTGCTCCATCTGCTCCTTCCCGATTCAGGGCCCGCCCATGAACCTTGCCGACCTGACCTGGCCAGCTATTGATGCACTGGACCGAAAAACACCGATTGTCCTGCCGATTGCAGCACTGGAACAACACGGGCGGCATATGCCCGTTTTCACCGACAGTTTGCTGTTAGGTGAAATCATGAGACGTGTTCAACGATTGCCGGTTGCTTCGCACATTCTGTTTGCTCCGCTGCAGTGGTTCGGCAATTCGCATCATCATCTGGATATGCCAGGAACAATGTCGGCGTCGCCGCGACTTTATCTGGATTTGCTGCGAGACATGGCGGAAAATTTCATCGTCCATGGATTCCAGCGGATCGTTTTTGTGAATGGTCATGGCGGAAATACAACACCATCCCAACAGGCGTGTTTCGAGCTTCGGCAAAAGTACCGCAATCGGAGTGATCTTCTGCTGGCAGCCTTAACCTACTGGGATTCCGCTCGACCATGCGACACAATCGACGGTTTGACTCAGAACGAAATGGGGCACGCGTGCGAATGGGAAACAAGCATGATGCTGGCACTTCGCCCGGAACTGATTCACGGAAATCCGGATGATGTGCCGGAAGTGCCGTTTGGTTCCGGTGCATCCCCTGGTTATCGGGGCTGGACAATGCCGGACCGAAGTACACCCGGACATATTGGTACTCCCGCTGACGCGACTGCCACAAAAGGCGAAGCGTTGTTCGAGGTGTTTGCCGCTGGGGTCGCCGGATTCCTGCACCGAGTCTCAACATGGGACGGACAGCACTGGAACATCTGACGATTGAAAGTTTCATCGGCCCAGAAATCCCATCCAGGCCGCCCGTCATAAAATCGAGAATGAACCCCAAACCTCCGGAATAGCAATGCTCCCAAACGAAGAAAAAACCTGGTGGCCCTGGGCTGTTTGTGGACTGTTGCTGCTGGCAACGATGCTCAATTATATGGACCGGCAGGCACTGTCGATTGTCGCGCCGACTCTGAAGACCGAGCTTGGAATTAATGATGAGTATTACGGCGGCATCGAAGGGAAATTTGGATACGCCTTCGCGGCTGGCTCACTGTTCTTTGGATTTCTCGCTGATCGACTGGGGCCCAGATATCTGTATCCGTTTGTGCTGGCAGGCTGGTCGTTTGCCGGGATCGCCACGGCGGCGGCAGGGAATCCCGAAATCACCAATCGCTTCTGCAATGCATCGGAATCACCGGACCTGGGTATCTACAGGTACCTGTTGCTGTGCCGGATTGTTCTGGGCTTCTTTGAGGCTGGACACTGGCCCTGCGCGTTACTGACAGTGCGAGCCATTCTGGGGGAAAAGAATCGGACGCTTGGCAATGGGATCCTGCAGAGCGGGGCATCGCTTGGAGCCATTCTGGTTCCCGTCTACATCGGGATTACAGAAAGCTGGGGCAAAACATGGGAGTTCCCGTTCTGGTCCATTGGAATCGCTGGCTTGTGCTGGATCCCAGCGTGGTTTGTGCTGATCCGAGGTCGAAATCTGATGCAAATCAAATCGGATGTGCAGAGCAATGCAGCAGCAGGGTCGCCGGCGGGCGGGAATCAATCAATGGCAGGCAACAGACTGGTTCGCTGCGTGATTTGCCTCGCCATCATGATTGGATCATTGAATATTAGCTGGCAGTTCCTCCGCGCCTGGATCATCAAGTTTCTGGTGGAATTTCATGGATACACGGATACGCAATCTCGCGTTGTTAATGTCGTTTACTTCATCGCCGCTGACGTTGGGTGCCTGCTCAGCGGAGCACTGATGACGGCTCTGCTGATGCGTAACTGGAAGAAGCAAAATGCGCGTCTGCTGGGCTTTTTCCTGTTCTCTTTGCTGACCATTTGTGGAGCGGCAATTCCTTACGTCCAGCCCGGAATACTAATGATGGTATTACTCTGTATCACCGGCGCCGGCATCCTTGGGTTGCACCCGTTTTACTATTCACTGGCTCAGGAGTTATCTGCCCGTCATATGGGTTCGCTCAGCGGATTGCTGGCGGCCTTCGGATGGGTTTGCTCAGGCCGAGCTCAGGAATTGATCGGTAGGGAAATTGAAGCCACGGGGAGTTACGAAAGGGGCCTTTTGATGGCGGGTCTCGCCCCGCTGATCGGATTTGCCTCTCTGGCGTTTCTGTGGCCTAACGACGAACAGGTCGAACCGACTGCAGCCACGAGCCCCTGATCATCTCACCCGGCAGACAACTAAAGGCGGCTCGTTTTCACAGGAATCCGATGTGTGTGCCGACGAGTGACGGATTTTCGGATCGCCACTCGCTAAGATTCCGTTTCGCGGTTTCTTGTCTCTGCATTCTGGATATTCGCAACGCCCATGTCTCAGGTTGACCCCGTCGTCGCTCGCGAAACTGCGATGCGACGAACATTTGCAATTATTTCGCACCCGGACGCCGGTAAGACGACGCTGACAGAAAAGCTGC
>JAGQQE010000139.1 GCA_020426345.1 Planctomycetaceae bacterium | reverse complement strand
AATATCAGGCACCATCGTCGTGGATAGCTGCGATGTCTGTCATATGTCCGAAGCCCTGCGCCGCGATTTTCGACTGCAGCAGATCGGGATGGTTTTTCAGGACTTTCAGTTGATCAATTACCTGTCCGTTGTGGAGAACGTGTTACTGCCGTGCCGCTTGTCACGAAAATCCACGATTACAGCAGAGCAAAGAACGCGGGCGACCGATCTTCTGGCCTCAGTTGGCCTGGCAGATAAATCAAAGAGGCCGGTGACACGATTGTCTCAGGGTGAAAGACAGCGCGTCGCCATCTGCCGCGCGCTGATTCGGCAGCCGTCGTTGATTCTGGCGGACGAACCCACTGGCAATCTCGATCCCGTAAATTCCAGACAGATCCTGGAACTGCTTATCCGGCAGGCACGAGCCGTCGATGCCACGCTGCTGATGGTCACCCACGATCACGGACAATTGGATGTGTTTGACCGGCGAATTGAAATGGAACAGTTCTTCGTCGGCTCTCAGGCAGCGTCGGGAGAACAATGTCCGTGCTAACGCTTTTGTCGACGCTGAGACAGGCCTCGTTTCTGGCAGTTCAGGCACTGAAGTGGTACCGAGGTCGGTCGGCCATTATTGTGATGTGCCTGGCAATCATGCTGGGGCTTCCGGTCACGATGCGTTTCATGCTGGAAGATTTTCGCCACGAGATTACCGCCAGAGCCGAAGCAACGCCCTTGTTAATCGGCGCGGCCGGCAGCCGGATCGATCTGGCACTGCATTCGATGTATTTCGACGGGCCCGCCCCGGCTCGAACGACGATGCAGGAAGTGGACTCCGTGCAGAAATCGGGTTTTGCCACAGCCATTCCAGTCTACCAGCGGTATCGAACACAAAGTCGCAATGGCAATCACGGAGCGGCCATTGTCGGAACAACTCCCGAATATTTTGAGTTCCGCGATCTGACAATCGCGCGGGGGCAGCCGCTGGCATTTCTGGGTGATTGCGTTGTTGGTTCTCGCGCGGCCATCCGCCTGAATCTTCACCCGGGCGATTCCGTCTTATCGGCCCCTCAAAATGCATTTGATCTGGCGGCCGATTACCCGTTGAAGATGAATGTTGCGGGCGTGCTTGCTCCCACGCATTCTCCCGATGACGACGCAGTCTTTGTTGATGTCCGTACAGTCTGGGTGATCGACGGAATTGGACATGGACATCAATCGCTCAACCAGCAGTCGGACGAAGATCTCCTGCTGAAGAAGAATCGCAGCAGCGTCACTGCCAGCGCTGCCGTGCTGCCCTATACGGAAATCACTGAGGACAACATCGATTCGTTTCACTTTCACGGTGAACCATCGGAATTCCCTGTAAGCAGTGTCATCGTAGAACCACATAGTGAACGTGATCGGCTGCTGTTGATGGGACGCTATCAGGCGGCCGATTCGTCCGTGCAGATGATTCAGCCTCCCGCCGTTGTGGCTGAATTGCTGAACATGGTGTTTCGAGTGGAGCAGTTCGTCCGTTTCAGTTCTCTGATCGCCGTCTTCGTGACCATGATCCTGCTGGGCCTGGTGTTGTTTCTGTCACTTCGGCTCAGACAGCCCGAAATGGATACGTTGTTCCGACTGGGTGGGAGTCGTTCAATGATCGCTGCCATTGTATCCACGGAACTTGCGCTGATGCTGATTCTGTCCGCAGCCCTGGCGGTATCCATTGCGATGCTTTGTCGCAATCAGCTGGCGGGGCTGATCCGCCAGATGCTGTTCTGAGGCAGTCCCGGGATTGTTCCTCACCGAAAAGAATGAAAACCAATCCTGCGGTGGCTTCAGACGTCTGAGATCCGGTCGAGCACATCCGAAGCGGTTTGGTCGAGCCGTGGCAGATTGTCGGCCGAAAGCAGATGGTTGTATTTGACGGCCGCTCCCGTGTTGAACAACACCACTGTCTCATCTTTTTGGATCCAGCCATTGCTGAGCAGTTTTTGAGCGGCCATCCAGATCGCACCACCTTCGGGTGCGGCATGAATTCCCTGATGTTGTGCCAGTTCGTAAACCCCCTGCATCAGTTCTGCGTCACTGACCGTGATGGCCGTACCGTTGCTCCTGCGAAGGATGTCCAGCATGATGAAATCGCCCACGGCTGCGGGCACTCGAAGCCCGGACGCTACCGTGGATGCATTCGGAAACATCGCGGCGGAGGTCTGGCCATCCTGAAACGCTTTTACGATCGGAGCGCAGCCTTCGGCCTGAACGACCACCATTCGGGGCCGTTCCGGGCCGATCCACCCCAGCTGCTGCATTTCGTCGAATGCCTTCCACATGCCAATCAGTCCTGTACCACCACCTGTCGGGTACAGGATGACATCCGGCAACTGAAGGCTGATGGATTTTCGATAGTCGGCCAGATCGAATGCGAGTTCGTAGCCCATTGTCTTCTTGCCTTCGATGCGAAACGGTTCTTTCAGCGTCGACAGGTCGAACCATCCGAACCGATCACATGCAGCCCGGCAGATGCGTCCACAATCACTGATCAGGCCATTGACGAGGTAAACCCGAGCTCCTCCGCAAACAGATTCCAGAATGTTGGCAGGAGGAGTATCCTGCGGGACAAAGATCACGCATTTCATGCCGGCTCTTGCGGCGTAGGCTGCAGCAGCGCCTGCGGCATTGCCAGCAGATGGCAGAGCAACGGTTGCGACACCGAGTGCTTTCGCGCGGGTGATTGCGGCGGACATCCCACGAGCCTTAAAGCTTTGGGTGGGATTGAAACCTTCGTCCTTGATCAGCAAATCATCAAATGCACCAAACGGTCCCCGAGATGTACATGGGAGCAGTGGAGTCTGCCCTTCGCCCAGCGTTACGGCGTCGTCAATATGATTGACCGGCATGACTTCGTGAAACCGCCACATCGATCGAATACGTCGACTTCTGACGACTTCCGGAGTGAATTCGCTGCGAATCGCCTCCAGATCGTACCTTGCCAGCAGCGGTTTCCCCGCTTTGCTAAGCCCTTGAAGAACCTTGTGATCGTGAATTTCGCCAGTCTGTGAGCAAACGAGAGATGTGATCATTTTGATATGTTCGGGCTTCAGTCTTGTGGCGTTTCGCCACCTTTCGGTAAAAACTGCCAAAGGGCGACATCCAGCTGCATTTTCGGGCAATGACCTGAATTGTGCCGTCGTTCTGAGCGGTCGCTCGCCAGCGGATCCCAATCACTGTCGGGGCCGCAGCGAGGGCTGAAATACGTGGGCATGAATACAGAGAACATCACTGGAAGGCAAGGACGCCATGCCGGCGAAGAACGGAATCCACTTCACCCGTCTCTCGAATCTCGGGCTTCAATTCGCACAACAGACCGCACCAGCACTTGCTGCCGGGGCTGTGATTGCCCGTTTGTCGCTTGTCTGGCTGGGGTTGAATGGCGCAAGTACGTCATCACTCGTTGCATTCATACTGGCATTGAGCGTCGCATTCGCTTTGCTGCCAGCCTTCTGTGCCGGCGCGAGTCGATTGCTGACGGTGGTCCGTTCGAAAGTAATATGGATGCGGCATCCTGCGGTAATTGCAGGTTTCTCCGCAGCCGCTCAGCTCGCCATTGTGTGCCTGATGACGATCCTGCTGACGCGTACTTTCGCATTCTCCGCGGATTTGATGCTTCCGTCACTGACGGCCGCGTCGGAAAGCATCCAGTTGACAACTCTGGATTCGGCGATGTTCCTGGTTCCATCGATTGCCTTGATGTCACTGATCGTACTGGTGGTCATCGGGACTTATCAGATTGGTTTTAAGCGGGCAGTAACCTTCGAGCTGCGTGACGAATCCGCAGACAATCAGACCCATCAACATCAGGCAAATCAACATGAGACCCATCAGGAGAACGCATCCTTTTCGGATTTCCTGACGGTCAACGATCTGACACTGTTCGTCGTTGGCGCGGGGTGTCTGCTTTTGAATGTGTGGGAATCTGTGCCGCTTGACCTGGCGCCGATCGTTTTGATTGCATTCTCGTTTCTCATACGGCTGATGCATCCGGAGATTTCTCCCGTCGTCGTTCGCTCGGGTGGGCACAAAGAAAACAATCCAATGCCCGTAAGTCCGGCAATTCTGTCGCTGCATTACGGAAGACTTTTCGCTGCGTGCGTTGGATTTTCATGCGGCGCCTGTCTGTTATCGGGGGTTGTGGCCATCAGCTGGCCGCTGGTCGTCGCATCGCTCCTGACGACCGTCTTTATCCTGCGATTCCAGTTGCATTCGGCCATCCAGCGAATCATTCCCGGCAGTCTGGTGGCTATTGCCGGACTACTTGCATTGGCCCTGCTTCCGGTCTGTCTTGAAACATTTGCGGACCAGCAACTGGCGTTAAAGTCTTCGGGGCGATCAGCCATCTATCAATTGGCCTTCACGACACTTCCGCTCACCCTGCTGTTTGTCGCTGCTTCCTTTTCGTTGTTCTCTATTCCGTTGGCCAAACGCAGACCTGCCTTGAAACCGGGCGATGAAAGTCGCCCGCAAAAAGCAGTTTCTCCCCCGTTCGGCTCGACATCGGTTGCGTCGTCGCTGCTGTTGCTCGCAGCTGCGTTGGTGTTTGTGGCGTACCGCGGTAGTTGGGCGGCCCCATACCTTCAGGATGTGACTGTTCTTCTGACGCTGTCGGTGTTGTGTCTTGCGATCGGTAATGCCATCATCGTCTGGTTGCAGAATTCTGACAGAGCGGTGGTTTCAGAACCATCAGGGCGAATTCGTGCCTCCCTGAGAAGTTCAGCAGTCTCCATCGCTCTTGTCGTGATTGTGGTGGCGAGCTGTTTCTATGCCGGACTGAAAGCGCCGGATATGGCAACTCTGTCACGGATGGTTTTTTCTGATCGTGCGGTTGTTGCCGTTCAGCTCGGCGTTTCAGACGACCTCATTACGCATTCGGATGCAAGTCGTCTTGTGGAAGAATCTCTTTCCAACGACGGCCCGGTGACTGTGTGGAGGCGTTCAGCCAAGTTGCTGGAGTTTCGACGCAACGGGGAGCTTCTCGGCCATGTCAGTACAGATACCGAACTGACACCTCAACCCATCGAAGAAATGCTTCCTGCTATTTTGCCACTGACGGCGCACCCGTCGCCGCACCGCATTTTGCTGCTCGGTGACGATGGGGGCGTGTGCCTGAAAACCTGCCAGAAATTCCCTGTGCGTCGAGTCGTGGCGATTCGTACTGACCTGCCTGCCACGAATCTGGCTCGCAAATACACCTGGAAGACACAGGAACCGACGGTTGACCAGGATCAACGAATCACGATTCGCCACGCCTCTTCAGAGATCGCTCTGCATCAGCAGCCGGAAACGGCGTTTGATGTCGTCATCGATGCTCAGCCTGCAACGCTGATATCCGGACAGACGTCAGCGTTTTCGGCAGAACGTTATCAGACAGCAAAAACCCAGTTGAGCGACGATGGCATCTATTGCCAGAGACTCGTCACAGCGCATCTGGGAGCCAATGACGTTCGCCGCGTGCTGGCGACGGCAATGTCGGTATTCGACAATGTCGTCCTGGTGCAGTCAGTTCCCGGCGACATGGTTCTGATGGCTTCGAAAGCCTCCCGACCTCTGCCCGGGAATCATATTCTTTCGCGTCTGCAGCAGGATTTTGTTCGGGCACAGATCGCCACGGCCGGTTGGGACTGGGCACAGGTGGCCATCCTTCCGATGCTGGATGCCAATGATCCTCTTGGTGTCTTCAACAAGGGCGACCTGCCGTCCATCGCACGAGTGAGCAGCAGCGAATCTCTACTGCAGATGCCGTTGACGCTGACACAACCCCGCGCGTGGCAGTCTGAAATGCAGCAGGCATTTGCAGCTTATGAGATGCGAATTGGTGAAGCGGTTGACGACACCGAAATGCAGCACGAGGTCAAACGCCGCCTGACCGCTTTGTCGCAGCAGGTTGAGATTCTGGCTGGTATGCCGGATGAACCCTGGACGTACCGAAAATCTCTGCGTGTTGAAATGCAGCGAAGTCCTCGGCCGCCGGTAGAGACGGTCTCAAACGGAAAGATCGTTCGTTCGCGGCATCCCACCGATCAGTATCATCTGGACTACTTTCGATCGCTGAGTAATTCGATTCGGCGGGTGATGACCGGAGAACACAACATTGCGGCGTTTGAATCCCTGGATACGTTTACGGCGCGGTATGAGCCACTGCTGAGTCTTTTTGCGCATTATGAAATCGTTCGCCTGCACGAGATGGCGGATCATCCTGCACCGGCCGATGAATTCCGCCACCGTCTACACACGGTGTACTTTACGGAAGCTTCCGACGCGTCGGTTCGGCCCGTGGTAGCGGCGTTGACTCAGCTTGTGGATCATCCGGACATGATTCCATCGGATACAGAGCGATACGACATGCTGAATTCGCTCGTGCAGAAACTGATTGAACGTTGGGAAGCCCGGACGGCCTGGGAACCCCGATCTGCCATTCGCGTCCAGAATGACGTCGATCAGTCGGTGCGAGCGACAAATCGAGCGGTGGAACTCATGGAAGAGTTGCATGCGGTTACCGGTGTCAGTCGAGACGACTTTCTCAATCGTCGCCGTTATGTGAACGCTGCCCTGATCAGCCCGCTTCGCCAGTACCGCGATCAGGTTCTGGCTCACCGTATGAAAACGGCACCGGCCAGCGTCCCCGGCAATGAGGACCCGGATGACCTTCCAATGCTGGTCAGCCCGGACCCCGACACCCTGATGTCCACCAACTGATTCATGGTTGAGGGCCTTCTGGATGTTAAACCGGGCACTTTACCGACCGGGTTGCCGCAAAACTGGGAAGCGAAGTTCTCGCAGTCGAGAACAAAGAAAGCGGAAATCGACCGAATCGGCGCGAGATCCGAAAGGGCTTCCAAAAGGGAACCGCGTTACTAAGATAACGCCCGAAAGCCGCCCACAACCGCGACCAGGATGCACACTCTGTGGACATCGAACAGGTGATCAAGGTTTCGTGAATCCGGTTTGCGAAGGCGAAGACCCTTCATCAGCGACTGACCCGTGGAACAGAGGGCAATCGCTGCGGCTCACATTTCTGTGCTGTCACTTCCAATAGAAGTGGCAGCAATCTATCGATTTGATCTCGTATCTGCGGATTGAAACACGCACATGCATCGCATTACCAAAGGGCTGGATTTGCCAATCAGCGGCGTTCCGGAGCCCTCTATCGTGCAGGGACCTCTGGTCACTCAGGTTGGTGTTGTCGGAGCGGATTACGTTGGCATGAAACCCTCGATGCTTGTGCAGGCAGGCGATCGAGTGAAACTGGGCCAGCCTTTATTCGCAGACAAGAAGACCGAAGGTGTCGTGTTCACTGCGCCGGCCGCAGGTCGCGTCATCGAGGTGAATCGAGGCGATCGGCGAGCGTTCCAGTCCGTCAACATCGAAATCGATGGCGATGATGCTGTGGAGTTCCCGAAGCTGGGCGAAAAACTTGACACAGCCAGCCGCGAAGAAGTGACCAGCCTGCTTGTCGAAAGCGGCATGTGGACATCGCTTCGAACACGGCCCTTCAGCAAGACTCCCGTGCCGGGCTCAACGCCGCGTTCGATCTTTGTACAGGCCATCGACACAAATCCGCTCGCACCAAATCCGATGCCCTTCATTCGGGAGAATGAACGTGCGTTTGAGGTGGGTGTGATCGCACTCAGCAAGTTGACGGATGGTGCGGTATTTGTCTGTCGTCCGACTGCCATCGCACTGCCAGGTGACTCCGTGCAGGGTGTGCAGCGAGCAGAATTCGAAGGTCCGCACCCCGCCGGTTTGCCCGGAACCCACATTCACCTGCTGGATCCGGTTGGTCCCGGGAAAGTCGTCTGGCACATCAATTACCAGGATGTCATCGCCATCGGTCAATTGATGCTGACCGGTCGTTTGTTTGTGGACCGTATCATTTCTTTGGCAGGACCGGGCGTTCAGGCACCACGAACCGTTCGAACACGGCTGGGTGCATCGGTCACTCAGCTGGTGGATGGCGGGCTGAAGGACGGACGGCAGCGAGTGATCTCGGGCAATCCGCTGAGCGGTCGGGCAGTCGTGGCTCCGATGGATTACCTTGGGCGATTCCACCTTCAGGTCAGTGCAGTTCCGGAAGGCGATCAGCGCGAGTTTCTTGGCTGGATGTCCCCCGGGGCCGGAAAGTTTTCTGTGCGGCGCGTCTTCACATCTGCTCTGGATCGGGCGAAACGATTCGCCTTCACCACCAGTACAGAGGGAAGCAAGCGGGCCATGGTGCCGATCGGTATGTATGAGCAGGTGATGCCGCTGGATATTATTCCAACCTTCCTGCTGAGAGCTCTGATTACCGGTGATACCGATCAGGCCCAGTTGCTGGGTGCTCTGGAGCTGGACGAAGAAGACTTGTCGCTTTGCACTTTCGTGTGTCCTGGCAAGTACGAATACGGCCCCGTTCTGCGGTCGCGTCTCCAGCAGATTGAAACTGAGGGCTGATCCGCCGTTGCGGTTCGCCGGATTTAATAACGACAGTTTGTCACGATTCTCGTTTTGAGTTCCAACGAATGAAATTCTTACGAAGCACACTCGATCGGGTCGAGCCGCTTTTCCACAAAGGTGGGAAGCTGGAGCGGTTTTACCCGGTCTACGAGGCGATGGATACTTTCCTCTACACACCAGGGGAAGTCACAACCAGCGCGTCGCACATCCGCGACGGACTCGACCTGAAGCGAATGATGATTACCGTTGTCATCGCCCTGCTGCCCTGTATTTACATGGCTTGCTGGAACACGGGGTTTCAGGCCAACAGGGCCATTCAGGCTCAGTTCGGAGAATCACCAACACCTGAAGCGGTTCAGGCAATTGTTGATTCCATTGGCTGGCGTGGTGCTGCCCTGCAGGCGATGGGTTTCGACTTTGCCGCTGGCCCTTCATGGCTCTTCAACGTGATGCACGGCCTGCTTTATTTTTTGCCTGTTTACCTCGTAACGAATATCGTTGGGGGGACATGGGAAGCCATTTTCTGCATCCTGCGAAAGCATGAACTGAATGAAGGCTTTCTGGTCACCGGTATGCTCTTTCCGCTCACTCTGCCTCCGACCATCCCGCTTTGGCAGGTGGCCATTGCCATTAGTTTTGGCGTGGTCCTGGGCAAGGAAGTCTTCGGCGGTACTGGCAAGAACTTCCTGAACCCTGCTCTCACAGCTCGAGCGTTCCTGTACTTCGCTTATCCCGGATATGTCATCGGTGACAAAGTATGGGTGGCTCTGGATGGTTACACAGGTGCCACCCTGTTGACGACAATGGGATCTCAGCGTACCGCCGCTGGCAGCGAATTTGCAGACGTATGCAAGCAACTGGATCTGACCTGGCTGGATGCGTTCCTGGGGTGCATTCCGGGTTCCATGGGCGAAACATCGACGCTGGCGTGTCTGATCGGAGCGGCCTTCCTCATTATCACGGGGGTTGGTTCGTGGCGTATCATGGCGGGAGTCCTGATTGGTTCGATGGGATTCGCCACCTTCCTGAACGGTGTGGGCAGCGACACCAATGCGGCGTTCCAAATTCCTGCAAGCTGGCATCTGATGACCGGCGGACTGGCATTCGGCCTGGTATTTATGGCGACGGATCCCGTTTCTGCAGCGATGACGGAAAAAGGAAAGTGGATCTACGGGATTCTGATTGGATTTATGACCATCGTTGTTCGTGTTCTGAACCCAGCGTTTCCTGAGGGCATCATGCTGGCAATTCTATTCGGCAACGTTTTCGCTCCAGTGATTGACTACGTCGTTGTTGGACAAAACATCAAGCGAAGGATGGCCCGCAATGCAGCGTGATTCGATTCAAAACACATTCCGCATGGCAATTCTGCTGTGTCTGGTCTGTTCCGTCATGGTTTCCGCAACAGCCGTCGGTCTGCGAAGTACTCAACAGGCCAAGAAGGAAGAATTCCGTCAGCAGAACATCCTGAAGGCGGCCGGTCTCTGGGAAGAAGGTGCCGACGCCAAGGCGCTCTTCAATCAGTATATCACCGCTGAGGTGCTGGATTTCGAAGAAGGTCGAACGACTGAGCGATACGAGCCGGATGCCAAAGAACTGGATCCGAAGCTCTCAACTCGCGACTCAAGCATGAGCAAGCCCATCGATGGCAGCGAAGAAACCGGGGACGATATTGCGTCCATACGGGTCCGCGAGACATACACGGTTGTTTATGAAGTCCGCGAAGACGGAAAGCTGAAAACCCTGATTCTGCCTATTCGTGGCTATGGACTTTGGTCCACGTTGTGGGGCTTCATCGCACTTGACTTTTCAGATACCACCGCGGATCCCCAATCACTGACAGTGAAGGGGCTCACCTATTATTCGCACGCCGAAACCCCCGGACTGGGTGGTGAAGTTGATAACGAAAACTGGAAAGCCAAGTGGCAGGGTAAGCGGATTTACGACGAAGCGGGTGATGTACTTCTGGAAGTCTCCAAGAGTGCTGCTGGCGACTATCAGGTGGACGCACTTTCGGGGGCAACGCTGACCTCCAATGGTGTCACGAACATGCTGAAGTACTGGCTTGGACCACATGGATTTGGCCCTTACATCAAGTCAACTCTGGCCGGGAAATAAAGGTCATGGCAGAACCAAACGAAAAACAGATCCTTCTGGATCCGATGCTCAATAACAACCCGATCACTCTGCAGATTCTTGGTCTGTGCAGTGCGTTGGCTGTCACGACCAACATGCAGACGGCGGTTGTGATGTCCATTGCAGTGACGCTGGTAACAGCCTGCTCGAGTGCGGCTGTTTCATTCATCCGCGAGTCGATTCCCGGCAGCATCCGCATCATTGTGCAGATGACCGTGATCGCGTCGCTTGTGATCATCGTTGACCAGATTCTTCAGGCCTATGCATTTTCGCTGAGCCAGAAGCTGTCCGTGTTCGTGGGTTTGATTATCACCAATTGTATCGTGATGGGCCGCGCGGAAGCGTTTGCAATGAAGAATCCTCCGATGCGAAGCTTCCTTGATGGCATCGGAAATGGTCTGGGTTACAGCCTGGTGCTCTTGCTCGTAGGTTTTGTCCGCGAACTCACAGGGTCCGGCAAGCTCTTTGGAATCACTATACTGAAACCAGTGACCGATGGTGGCTGGTATGTCACCAACGGTTTGATGTTGATTTCGCCCAGTGCGTTCTTCCTGATCGGGCTTCTGGTCTGGCTGAACCGCACGCTGCGGCCCAATCAGGTGGAACCCGACTAACGCTGATTACTCCCGTGATGCAATCCGCATCGTTTGAATTGCCTTAATCTCTCAGACTATCAGGCTGAAAGATGGATCATTATCTGAGCTTATTTGTTAAGTCGATCTTCCCGGAAAACCTGGCATTAGCCTTCTTTCTGGGGATGTGCACGTTTCTGGCTTTGTCCAAAAACGTGAAGACAGCGTTCATGCTGGGGATCGCGGTCACGGTGATTCAGGGCATCACAGTGCCGGTGAATAATCTGATCTACCAGTACCTGCTTCAACCGGGAGCACTGGAATGGCTAAGCCCGGGCCTGAAAGAACAGGATCTCGGTTTTGTCGGTCTGATCAGCTACATCGGCGTTATTGCGGCCATGGTTCAAATCCTGGAGATGGTGCTCGATCGTTACTTCCCTGCCCTCTACAACGCCCTTGGTATCTTCCTGCCACTGATCACTGTGAATTGTGCGATCCTGGGAGGAACTTTGTTGATGGTGGAGCGAAGCATGACCTTTACCGACAGTGTCGTCTTCGGATGGGGCTCCGGACTTGGCTGGGGAATGTCGATCGTTGTACTGGCCGGGATTCGTGAGAAACTAAAATACAGTGATGTTCCATCCGGACTTCGGGGTCTGGGGATCACATTTATCACGGTCGGATTGATGGCTCTCGCCTTTCAGGCGTTTTCCGGCATCAAGCTCTGATCTCTACCCGGTAGAACGATCTCCATTTCAGCGTACATTTTCTGACCTGTAGCTCTTTTCTGTTGGTGTGTAGACGATGGCGATAATTCTCGGCGTGATGATGTTTACCGGCATTATTATCGCTCTTGTAGTGATGATCGTAGCCGCACGGAAACAACTGGTTCCCAGTGGTGACGTTAAGATCGAAATCAACGGCCAGAAAGAGATTTCTGTCCCCGCCGGGGGCAAACTGCTGAACGCGCTGGCCTCCAACGGGATCTTTGTCTCGTCCGCATGTGGAGGTGGTGGTACCTGTGCACAATGCAAGGTACACGTGCTTGAAGGTGGCGGTGAGATTCTGGACACAGAAAAGGCCCACATCAACAAGAAGCAGGCGCGCGAAGGCTGCCGACTCTCCTGTCAGGTGGCTGTCAAGCAGGATTTGAAAATCGAAGTTCCGGAAGAAGTCTTCGGTACCCGGAAGTGGCAGTGCACTGTGCGGTCGAACAACAACGTTGCGACCTTCATCAAGGAACTGGTTCTGGAACTGCCAGAGGGCGAAGAAGTCGACTTCAAGGCAGGCGGATATATTCAGATCGAATGTCCACCGCACCATTTGAAATACTCCGACTTTGAAGTCGCCGAGAAGTTCCGTGGCGACTGGGACAAATTCAATCTCTGGACCATCGAATCAAAAGTCGACGAACCAGTCATTCGTGCCTACTCCATGGCAAACTACCCGGGCGAAAAAGGCATCATCATGCTCAACGTCCGCGTTGCAACGCCTCCGCCCCGGTCTGCCCCTGGAACACCACCCGGGAAGATGTCCTCATTCATCTTCAACCTGAAACCAGGCGACAAGGTCACGATTTCAGGTCCTTATGGTGAATTCTTCATCAAGGATACGCCAAACGAGAAGATCTATATCGGAGGTGGTGCAGGAATGGCACCGCTTCGCTCCCACATCTTCGAATTGTTCAAGCGGATGCACACCGACTGTAAGGTTTCTTACTGGTACGGTGGTCGAAGTGTGCGGGAACTGTTTTATCTGAACGACTTCGACGAACTCGAAAAGAACAACCCCAACTTCAAGCTGAACATCGCATTGTCCGAACCCCAGCCAGAAGACAACTGGACAGGGATGCGTGGATTTATTCACCAGGTGCTTCATGACGAATACCTCGCGAAACATCCGGCACCAGAGGATTGCGAATACTACATCTGCGGTCCTCCAATGATGTTGAAAGCCGTGACTGACATGCTGTCAAGTCTGGGTGTTGAACCAGAGAATATTGCATATGACGACTTCGGCGGCTAGCAGGATCACAGGCCTGGGATTCCCCACTCCACGGCAACTTGTCTTGGTCGTTCTGGGTTTCCTGTCAGCAGGTCCCCAGCTGGCACAGGCAGAACTGGCCCGCATAGAAGGATCCACAATGGGGACCTACTATTCGGTGGCCGTCGATAGCGAAACCAGCGTCGATACAGCAGAACTGCAGAGCCGGATTGAAGACTGTCTTCTGGTCGTGAATCAACAGATGTCGACCTGGATGAAGGATTCGGAGATCAGTCGCTTCAATCAGTTCGGAGAATCCGAATGGTTTGAGGTGAGTGCGGACTTTGCCCTCGTTGTCGCAGAAGCAAAGCGAATCCATGAACTGACGGGGGGCGCGTTCGACCCGACTGTTGCCCCCTTGATTGATATCTGGGGGTTTGGTGACCAGCGTCCGAGGACGGTACCGGCTCAATCCGCCATTGATGACGCTCTGGTCTCTGTTGGCATGGACAATATCCATGTGCAGCATGATCCCCCCGCCTTGCGTAAGCTCAGGCCAGAGATTCAGTTGAACCTGTCGGCGATTGCCAAAGGATTTGGAGTCGATCAGGTCAGCAAGCTACTGGATTCGCTCGGCTACCCGGCCCATGTGGTTGATATCGGCGGGGAAGATCGCACAGGTGTTCGAAAGCTCAATGGCGACAAGTGGCGACTAGGCGTGGAAAGCCCGCTTGGCGGTGTCCATCAGGTGTTACCGCTTGAGCAGACTTCCATCGCCACTTCGGGCGACTATCGAAATTTCTTTGTGGTCGAGGGCAGGAAGTTCAGTCACGCTCTGAACCCCGTGACAGGATGGCCTGTTGAGAATCCGCCGGCTTCTGTTTCCGTGGTTCATCCCTCCTGTATGACTGCGGATGCGTGGGCAACAGCCATGATGGTGCTCGGCGCTGATAAAGGCATGGCGATCGCCGCAGAACAGAACCTGGATGTCATGTTTATGTATGTCGACTCAGGAAAGCTCACCGTATCCGCTCGCGGACTGTTCAGTCAGGAACCGACCGAAGAGGCGACGGGGCAGACCACGACAGAATCCAGCGACTCCCCTGCGTCATTGCTGACGATGATCGGTATCGCAGCCGCGGTCTTTAGTCTCGCGATGCTTGGCATGGCCATCGGTGTCATCGTTCGAAACAAGTCCCTGAAAGGGAGTTGCGGTGGAATCGCAGCATTCGAAAACAACTCCGATTCCCCCTGCATGTTATGCACGAAACCTATTGAACAGTGTCGCAATCCGGAATTGCGAGAGCAGGCGCAAAATGCCGCTGCAGGTGACAAGAATGGGGATGCTTAGCTAAGCAGCCTTTTGAAGAACGTGACTGGCTCGAGCAGGAGACCAGAAAAAACGATGGTTTCCAGTCGTCCTGCCAGTCCCGGTTTTTGAACGGACAGCTAACGCGATATCACGGTCGCCGGCAGGCTCCGCAAACAGCCGGGATGGCTGAATAATTTCAGGAATCCGCTGTGTCTGCTGGCCACACCCGAGATTCCGATTCCATCGCTCTTGTGTGTCGATGGACGCCCTTGTGTCAATGGTTGTCCG
>JAGQQE010000138.1 GCA_020426345.1 Planctomycetaceae bacterium | reverse complement strand
TACATTTATCGGGCGAGACTGGACGAAGTCGGTCGACGAGAACTGGAGCCGGTTCCTTCAGACCTGGCGGCCGTTGATTCAGCTTGCCGAAGAAAACGATGTGCGCATCGGTATCGAAAACTGTCCCATGCTGTTCACTGCAGATGAATGGCCGGGAGGAAAGAATCTGGCGATATCCCCTGATATCTGGACGCGAATGTTCAGCGACATTCCTTCGGATCATTTCGGCCTGAATTATGATCCATCGCACATGATCTGGCAGCAGATGGATTACATTGCGCCGATTCGGAATTTCAGCGACAAACTTTTCCATGTGCACGCGAAAGATGTTCGTCTTGATCGGCATCGACTGGATCAGGCAGGCATTCTGGCCCATCCAAATTCTTACCATACCCCCAAGTTGCCTGGCATGGGTGATGTCGATTGGGGCAAATTCTTTTCTGCTCTCACGGACACCGGATACCAGGGGCCGGTCTGCGTTGAAGTTGAGGATCGGGCGTACGAAGGCAGCCTGGATGCACGCTGTGCATCGCTCGTTCAGAGTCACACCTTTCTTCGCAATTTCGTGCCGCGTCACTGACCTTGCATGGTCGAACGAAACTGAGTGCCCCGAGATCGCTGTTTTTGTTTGTATGTCGCCAACGAAAATTTCTTCATGAATACTGTCATTACAGGGTTCGAAACGTTCGATCTTCGATTTCCCACGTCGCAACATCTGGATGGATCTGATGCGATGAATCCGGACCCCGACTACTCTGCCGCCTACGTCGTGCTGAGGACAAATTCCGGGGAACTGAACGGTTATGGGATGACGTTTACGATTGGCCGCGGCAACGAACTTTGCGTGGCCGGCATTCGTTCGCTGGCCGCCCTTCTGGTGGGGACGAGTGTTGAAAAGTTAATGGCGGATCCCGTCGTGATTTATCGACAACTGACCGGCGACAGTCAGCTGCGCTGGGTTGGGCCTGAGAAAGGTGTGATTCATCTGGCGGCTGCTGCCGTTATCAATGCGGTTTGGGATTTGTGGTCGCGAATGAAGGGCGTTCCCGTCTGGCAGTATGTGTGTGAAATGCCTTCGGAGCAATTCGTCGCAAGCATCGACTGGCGATACCTGTCAGACGCACTGACTCCCGCGCAGGGACTGGAATTGCTTCGTCGACATGAATCGACACGTGCGTCAAGAATCGCGGAGCTGCTCGATTCCGGGTATCCAAGTTATACAACCTCAGCTGGCTGGCTTGGCTATTCGGACGACTCTCTTCGGAGTAAGTGTGATGATCTGAAACGGCGAGGATGGTCTCACTTCAAGATTAAGGTGGGGAGAGATCTGGACGATGACATTCGGCGGTGTCGGGTTTTGCGCAGTGAGATGGGTGATCATGCACGAATGATGATCGATGCTAATCAGGTCTGGGACGTTCCTCAGGCCATTGAGTGGGTTAGGCATCTGGCGGAGTTCAATCCGTGGTTTGTGGAAGAACCAACTTCGCCTGATGACATTCTTGGTCACAAAGCGATTGCGGAAGGGATCGCACCGATCCGCGTGGCGACCGGAGAGATGTGTCATAACCGAGTCATGTTCAAGCAATTCATACAGTGCGGAGCGATGCAGGTCTGCCAGTTGGACAGCTGTCGACTTGGTGGTGTCAATGAAGTACTCGCCGTATTGTTGCTGGCGGAACGTTTTCGGGTACCTGTCTGCCCGCATGCAGGCGGAGTCGGACTTTGTGAATACGTCCAGCACCTCAGCATGATAGATTATGTCTGTGTGTCCGCATCGATGGACGACCGGGTGACGGAATATTCCGATCATCTTCACGAGCATGTTTGCGATCCGGTCAGCATGAAGAACGGTCGATACATGCCGCCTTCTGCACCGGGATACAGTGTGCAGTTCACAGAGGCAGCGATTCAGGAATTTGTCTTCTGAGTTTGTGACGTTTGAATTCCCCGGAAAACAGAATCACCAGAGATCGTCCTATGAATCTGCGAATCTTATCCCGCGGAAAGCCTGCCACTGTCTCAGTTGTTCTTGTCGCGTTGCTTTTGATTGCCGACAGGGGGCGATCGCAGGATCTTCCACCGACGCCCACACCACAAACCCCGACGCCGACGATGCCGACGCCACCGACAACGGCAGAGGAATCGACTCAGGTTGAGGTATCGGACGCACCGAAGGAACTAACGATCCCTGAACTGTCCAGGCGAATCAATCGGTCGCTTGTCATTGTGAAGGCGACAGGTCGCGACGGAAGCATGCAGGGGCACGGAACAGGTTTTGTGATCTCCCCCGACGGACTTATTGCCACAGCACGCCACGTCATTGGGGATGGACGACAGGTTGCAGTTGTGATGCCGAACGGTCAGACCGCCAACGCGACTCACGTTTACGGCGTCCACGAATCGATTGACGTCGCGATCATCAAAGTTGACGGAAAGGAAATGGACGCCCTGCCCCTGTGTCAGGAGGATGCCATTGAAACGGGTGCATCTGTGGTTGCTGTGGGCCATCCCGGCAACCGGACCAATACAACGGTGAGCGGCATTATCGCAGGGACCCAGGATATTGATGGCATTCGGCTGCTGGAACTTGCAATGCCCATTGAACCCGGCAGCAGCGGCGAGCCGGTTGTCAATCGCGCTGGCGAAGTGGTCGGAGTTGTCGTGATGAAGTCCACGCTGGAAAGAAGTCTCGGCTATGCGGTGCCGGTTCGACATTTGCGAGACCTGCTTGCAGAGCCAACGCCCATTCCAATGAAACGCTGGATTACGATTGGTGCGCTGGATCCCAAACGATGGCAGATTGTTTTCGACGCAGCGTGGAGTCAGCGCGCGGGGCGGATCAAAGTCGATGGACCCGGTAATTCATTTGGCGGCCGATCACTTTGCCTGCAGACGTCGAATCCTCCACCCGTTCCGTTTGATGTTCAGGTTGAAGTCAAGCTCGCTGACGAAGCTGGAGCTGCTGGACTGGTGTTTCATTCGGATGGAGGAGATCGCCACTATGGCTACTATCCCAGCGACGGAAATATACGGTTGACTCGCTTTGATGGCCCGGATGTTTATTCGTGGAACATTCTGCACAACGAACCGCACGATGCTTATCGCCCCGGGGAATGGAACACATTTCGCGTTCGAGTCGAAGAAGGTCGAATGATCTGTTGGTTAAACCAGCAATTGGTCCTCGAATCGCAGGACAATGGCCTCACATCTGGTCGAGTTGGCCTGGCGACATTCCGCGGGACAATTGCTGAATTCAGGCGATTCAAGGTGGCATCGGATCTCCCCTCAGGTTTCCCCGATGAAAATGGAACTGCCACCATCGAAGAGGTGGTCGGTCGACTTTCGATGAATCGGCCACCGGAAGCGAAGGATGTTGAACAACTGCAGGAAATACAGGGCTATGCCTCTTTGTTGCAGGCTCGGGCGAAACGTCTGGAGAAACAGGCAGAGCGTGTTCGTGAGCTGGCGAAAGAGGTCCATGCATCCGTCGTACGTGATGCACTTCTGCAGACACTGAATCCGGTCAATGATTCCGCGCCGGATTTGATGAAAGCCGCATTGCTTATTGCTGTGCTTGATAACGAAGAGGTCGACCCTGCCCCGTACATCGATCGGTTGGATCAGCTGGCAGACGAAGTCAGAGGCACATTACCCGAGAAAGCAACTCAGACACAGACCTTGCAGGCAATGGACAGGATTCTGTTTGAGGAGTACGCCTTTCGGGGCAGTAAACGTGACTACTACACTGCCTCAAACAGCTACCTCAACGAAGTCATCGATGATCGGGAAGGTCTCCCGATTACACTTTCCGTGCTCTACATGGAATTGGCCCGAAGGCTGGATTTGGCAGTCGCCGGTGTCGCCCTGCCGGGGCATTTTGTCGTGCGATTCGAACCCACGGACGGGTCCTCAGAAAACCAAATCATCGATGTGTTTGACCGGGGGCGGCGGCTCACACGGCCGGAGGCAGAAAAGATCATCACGTCCCGTGGACTGCCACTGGAGCCGGAATATTTTGAGTCCAGGACCCCCACGGAAATCATCGTTCGAATGCTGCACAATCTGCTGAATCTGGCAGAAGCAGATCGAAACAATTCAGACGTGCTCAGGTATCTCGAAACTCTCGTTCTGCTTGATCCTGGTGACCTGGAATCTCGAGTGAAACGGCTGGAAATCAGAGCTCGCACAGGTCGCATCACTGAAGCAATCGAAGATATCGACTGGCTGATTGAACAACCAATTCCCTCGCTTAACAAGGATGGGCTGTATCAGTATCGCGCCCAGCTACAACAGCGATTGCCGACTCCCTGATGCCAGCCCGGGCCGGGATTTGACAGGGGCGTTCTTGCGGCTGAATTCAATGCGTATTCCAGTCAGTCCCGCTGGCCATGGTTTTGCGGGAGTCACCGGGAATTTCAAGTGTCTCACGACCTCTGTTTCAATAGTGTTGTCGTACTCAGGTGTGCAGGTCCGTGTGCCGCAAGTGCCGGTGAATCATCGGACGAACGGATTGCCGCCTGGTGTTCCCGTGGCAAATTCAAACCAGAACAGAACGGGTTCTAGATTTCCGCCCGAACATCGCAGTTTGACACTCGCTGACACTCTTTCCGCGGCAGCAGTTTTTCTTTGATACTCTGGACAATGGCCAGTGAGTAGCGTCCGGGAATCAGATCGACTTTCGTCGCATGAATCGCATGATTCTGCTCGTCATAGAATTCACCGGTGTTTCGCAGAGCAAAGCGGATTTCGGGCCAGTCTGACAGAAAGTCCGTCATGGCCCGACCTTCTGAAGTTCGGTTGCGTCCGCTGTTTTGATTCAGGTGGAGAACAACAGAGCAGTCATTATCCAGAACAATCAGATCTGACGTCGAACGCAGGCGTTCTCGCATTTCATTTTCAATCAGTCGATCGAGTGAGGTTTCGATGCGGACAAAGCCAAACAGATGCTCCGATTTCTGGTCGAACACTGGCACTCCTGCGGACAACATGCTGACTTTTTGTTGCCGTTTGGGTGGCGTTGTCGGCCCACTGGCGCAATCGTTTGACAGTGCAACGTGGACTTCAAACGGATTCAGATTGAGTGCGGTCTGCATACAATCTGTGAGAGGCCCTGATCCAAGGCGGCTGCCTGGAATAGCACGCACGGTACTGAAGTCAGACGCAAGGCGTTCCACACGAACCAGTTCCCGCCATTCTTCTTCCTGAACCTGACAGAATGAAACGGAAGCAAAATCAGTGTTCGCGTGCAGAAGACCCTGAAAGATCTGGGATAATCGTTCACGCCACGCCTGCATTCCGGATGCTGAGCCGGCAACCAGCGCGTCGATCATTTCCTGAATGGGTGGTATGCCCGCCATGAAGCGTACATTTCGCTCCAGATCCCGAACTGTCGACTGCAGGCTCGTCTTCAGTTCTCGACCTTCACTTCGGGCATTGCTGTATTGTTCTCGCTGTTCGCTTCTTCCGGCCACCCAGCGCTGCACTGCTTCAGCCAGTTCCAGTGCCGACTGATACCGTGAATGCGGATGCTGCTCCATCGCTCGCATACAGATTGTTTCCAGACCAGCAGGCACGGCAGGCCGAACAGATCTGGGTGAGGGACTTGGCTGAGTTGCGATCTGTTTCAGCATTTCCTGAATGCCGATGTGTCTTCCATCCGCCTGAGTCACCGCCTGGTGAGGGGCCTGACCGGTCAGCATGGCAAAAAGGATTGCACCCAGTCCGTAGACGTCCGTCCGTTCGTCGATACGGTCCTGATCGCCCATGGCCTGTTCCGGGGCCATGTAAAGTGGCGTCCCAATCACTTCTCCCGCCAGGGTCCGACCGAAGTCATGGTCCTGACTGATCGGGATCAGCGGAGCCCCCATGGAAGTTTCAAAATCCGAAGAAACGCGTGCCAGTCCCCAATCCAGAACAATCACCTGACCAAAACTATCCAGAGCAACGTTTTCCGGTTTCAGGTCACGATGAATCACGCCTCGACTGTGGGCGTATGCAATCGCCTGGCAGGCGGAGATGAACGTCGTCAGCAGGTAGTGCTGGTCCATCGAGACGTCTTTTCCCGCAGCAAGACGCTGGTGGTATTCCTCGATCGCGTTCACGAGGGTCCGTTTACCGACGAACCGCATCGCGTAGAATGGCTGACCGGTACGGGTATCTGTTCCGAACTGGTAGAGCGGAACGACGCTGGGGTGTTCCAGGTGTCCGGTGATCTGGGCTTCCCGGTGAAATCGTTGCCAGGCCCGAGGGTTTTCCGCAGCTTCGGCGTTCATCTCCTTCACAGCAACCACTCGACGGAGCTGTTCGTCCCGTGCCAGCCAAACTGTTCCCAAACCACCTTCTCCCAGCTGTCTTATGAACTCGAAGCTGGAAGTCATGATTCGGCTGGATGGAGGAGGTGCTTCGACTTCCGGCAACGTCCTTCCATCGTAGCCGACAGTACGAACCAGACTGGCGCCGGTGCTGGTATTTCCGGTTCGGCTGCGTTTCATTTGTTCAAGTGCCATCGAACGCTTCATACGAATTCTGGCGTCCGATGAAAGTCCTGGCAGAACGGAACTGGCTTCGTCGCTGCCTGATTTTCTGCCGATATCAGAAACTGAATCCTGTATCAAACTCGAAAGGCGTGCGAAGTTGCGCAGTTGTTCACTGCGTTCGACTCCGGCGACCAGCCGCCCTGACTGATCTACCGACAATTCGCCGGACAACGACCGCGAAATCAGATCTGAAATCTCACGATCACTTCCCATGATCACTTACCTCCGCACCAGCGTTTAAAGCTTGTTTATTTTCTGATTGCGAGTCCGCAGAATCGTCAAACCACCTTGCACCGACGCATCGTGCAAGGGCGAGCCTTGCGCGATGCATCCGCACCCAGAGGTTGGACGGCGTGATATCCAGTTCACGGCAGATCTGTTCAGATTCCATGTTTTCCATGACACTTAAGACAAACACGTCAGCCTGACCGGCTGGCATATGATTCAGGCAGTTCCTGACCACTTCCCACAGTTCTTTTTGTTCAACTTTTTGATCAGGTAAATCGAAAGCCATCGCTCCGGCTTTCCAGTTACCCTTTCCATCGAACAATTGCTGAGTGGGATCGCTTCCATCGTCAGCAACTCCATCGCGATTAAACCGGGCCCGCATGCGGACATGGTCGATGAGCTTGCGTTTCAGAATTCCCAGCAGCCAGGCCCGTTCCGTCCCACGCCCGTTATAGCGGTCCTGAAAGCGAATTCCCGCAAGAAAAGTTTCCTGCACAACTTCTTCTGATGCATTTGTGTCTCTCAGCCGTGCGAACGCATAGCGGTAGAGGTAGTCGCCATGAAGATCCACCCACTGGTCGGGATCGATCAACAGACTCGCACCGGACCCATGAACGGAATCACTGGACGTACCGTCCTCCTGGATCGCATCGCGATCATTGTCGGATTTAGACTGCTCCCGCACTGCTGACCTCCGCCCGCCACCACGAGCAACAAATCACGAGCTTCACAGCTCGCCTCCTAATCTGTAGCCGTCGATGATTTCAAAGAGTGAACGGCGGCAGTTTAGCAGTCGCGGGGGTGACTTCCCAAGTGTATGGACCGATGGACAACAGGATGGAACCAGAGAATCGATCGTTACGATTCTCAGACTAAAGCTGTGCCGGATTCCTTACGCGACTTTTGAGATTTTGCGTGGCCTGCAGAACCGGCATCGATACTGAGAAGGCCACTGCCCGTTTTTCCGCCATCCGACGGCCGAAGCCAGGTTTGCCGGGAGATTTACCGGGAAACAGGTTCAATTGGCCCTTCAGCCTCGAAACAGCACGCCGGTTGGGTTCCCCGAGATTTCTGGCACCCTGAATCCGTTCTTGCAGCCGTCGCCCATGGTGGTCCAGCAGAATAGACGGTTCTGCCTGAATGGGAATTGTGGAGGAACTCTGTACGACGGCAGGCTGGATCATGGGTTAGATTTTGTTTGGGCTGATTGGTCGTCCCTCTGGTACTGAATCAAAGAACTGGATTGAGACATGGAAACCGCTGAACAATTCCGTCTGCAAACTCAGGCCAACGCTGCATTTGAACAATCACCAAAGGAATTCGGGTGTTACGATGGCGTGGATTGTGATTCATTGATTGCGGTTCTGACTGTCGTCAGATCAGGTGATTCACTCAAAGCGATTCGCGACATTCGCAAGGTTGTGGATATTCCGTTAACGCGGGTCAAGCAGGCTTTGATGGATTGCTCTGAGCTCCACCGCGTGGATCTGGCCGAATGCGCAGGACTGACGGAACGTCACCGCGCGATGGTGATTCTGGAGCGAATGAAGAAAGCGATCGCGATGAATTCTGGTGCTGCCAGCATCAATTTGTCTTCCCCGGATGGAGACTTCCGCCGGACTGACTGCTCAGACAGTGAACTCAACTACCTCAGGATGAAGCTGATTAGCTGGATGTAACTTTGGCATGGCGAAATGAAGTGTGGTCCGGCATTTGGGCGGGAAATTTAATGGGACCGGAGCAGCCATTGCGGTATGGCTGAATCGTCCGGACGGACTCGAATTGATCCTTTGGCAACTGGCAACGTACGTCACTGCAGAAGTCGAGAACTGATTGCAGTCTTTACGACATCCGGCGGTGTTTCGGGCAATGACGACGTGAGACTGCGAAGAGCCAGTCGTATCCGTTCAGTTCACATCACGGCCGGTGAGGATTCGCTCAATCTCGTCTGCCTGAGCAGCCACTTCAAGGACACTGCGGCGAATTTGTTCGGCCGCCACGGTGGCCCTGGGATAGGTATCGATCATGACGAAACAGGGTTGCCCGTTAATCTCGCGGATTGCAATGCCACCGTGATGTACGCTTGCGTTGAGCCTCAGGGCTTGTTCGAAGAAATCAGACCGCGCGTCGCAGCAGACGGAGTAGATCAGCAGCAAACGGTCTCCGGCTCCGTGCTCGCTATTCTCCACATAGACAACCTGATGGCGATTGTTCCGCAGTGTGAGCCGGATTTGAAACTTGGCGTGCTCATCCTCGTGGCATTCGACCGAAGGCAGGTCATGAAAGGCTTCGTAGATTAGCGATTCCAGGTCGCGCACCGCTCCCATGACCGCTTGCAGTAGTTGTGAGGCGGCACCGCCATCGCGAGGACGTCGGTCAGGATCCGGCGCCAGCAGCAGTGAGACACATTCGGCGATGTCGAGTGGAATATCAGGATTCCGACGTCGCACACTGATGCAGTTTCCGGCGAGAATTGCATTCATGACCTCCGAGATCGATTCACCCTGAAAGGGGTAGCAGCCGGTGAGCATCTGGTAATAGCACACGCCCAGGGCGAACACATCGCTGCTGGTCGTTGCCGGCTTGCCTTCGAATAATTCCGGAGCCATGTAGTACGGTGTGCCTGCAAGGTTATTTGTCGGAAGGTCATCTCCAACAATTCGTTTTGCCAGGCCAAAATCTGCAATTTTTGGAACGCTGGCCGGCGTCACAATGACGTTGTCCGGCTTCAGGTCACGGTGGATAATTCCCATTCGGTGCGCTGCAGCAAGTCCACTGGCAATTCCGACGGCCATGGCTGTCGAGCGAATCGGTCCCAGTGCGCCGTAGCTGTCAATTTCCTGCTGCAGGGACGTCCCCGCGACATATTCCATCTCCAGGAAGTGCATGTCCTCCCATCGACCAATTGCGTGTGTCGTGACAATGTTGCCATGGACAAGTGCCGCAGCGGCTCTGGCTTCATTTTCAAATCGTGCGATATAGTCGAATTCGCTGGACACTCGTTTCGGGGAGAGAACTTTCAGGGCGCAAAAGCGATGAAGCTGCTGATTGCGAGCAAGGTAGACGACGCCCATCCCGCCACGCCCCAGCATTCGTTCGCAGGTGTAAATGTGGATTTGCTGCCCATCCAGCAGATCATGGTCGAGCGTGATTTCGATCGGTTCGTCCGATGTTTTCCCATCATGGGTCAGCAATAGCGTTTCGGTCGCCGTTCCGTTGGGCGTATGGGTGGTGTTCAACCCGCAGCGAGGGCATTTCGCGGTCCGTGCGGAAAACACTTCGTTGCATGCGACGCAGTAGACTTTTGCCACGGGCGGTTCTTTTTGTTCATCAAACTGGAAACGGATGGGTCTCGCCGAATTCGTCAGAGCACGGTACCAGAAGGTTCATGACATTTCTGCCGGGGGGCCTGTTCTGAAACTCGGATTCACTTCGAAATGCAATTCGTCCTCGGATCTGAATTCCTGGATCAATCAGCAGTTTGCGCGAGTCAAAATGCAATTGTCCAACAGCCGGTTGAAAAACGGGACTGGCCCGAGCAGGAGACCTGAAAACACGAAAATTTTACAGTCGCCCAGCGAGCCTGTCCCGATTTTTCAGCGACAGCTAACGCATTCCGGAAACCCGAACGCTGCCAGGGGATTTGCCCTGAAACTCTTCACTGCCGAGCGGTCGCTCCGTAATCCTGATTGAGACGGCACCGCAGACCGATGTGAACAGAAATCTCGTACGTTCGCCGAAGATCCGGGAAAGCTGAGCCTTTGTGGCATCATTTCGGCTGCTGACGATTACCGTTTCGGGCTGGAAAACCCGTTTCGTGTCAGAATTGTTTGAATTCAAGCTTCCGTGATGCGGGCTGATCAGCAGATCGCATTCCGGAAGTTCTGGACTGACTTGTTCGAATCCTCGCCCGTCCAGATCTCCCGGAAAGGCAATCCGATGACCTCTGTATTCTGCAACGGAAAGGAGGCTGAGCTCGTTGTCATTCAGTTCCTGTGAGAGCGCAGAATCGGCCCGAAAGAACGTAATCATGGTTTCGCCGAGTGTCATACGGTCGCCGCTCGCAACGATCGTGACAGGGATCCGGCGATCTTTGACGTCTTCCAGCAACTCCTGAACAGGGGCTGCATCGGAACGAATGAATTCGGTCGTTGTGATGAGTTGTCCGACAGGAATCATCTCCAGCAGTCCCGGCAGAGCGTTGTAGTGATCTGCATCTGCATGAGAGACGATCACTGCATCGACCATCCGATATCCCAGGTGCCACAGACAGTTGGCGATGGTTTCAGAAGTACGATGCCCGCGATTCAAGGCCCCGGCATCCATCAGGATCACGTGATTCTCCGGAGTGATCAGGATGGCGGCGTTTCCGTGCCCTACATTCAAAACGGTGCAGTGCAGTTCTCCGGAATGCATTGGCGGCGCAGATGCCAATCGAAATGCGATGATCACACAAACTAACTGAATGGTCAGCAAGCAGTATCGCCATCTCGGGCGTCTTGTCAGAATCTGAAATGCCAGTATCCCGTAAAAGGTCGGACAAAACCATGCCGGTAGATCTGCAATTGTGACAGCTCCTGCGTCAAAGCCTGCCGCAAATGAAACGATCGATTGAAGTACCTGAAGCAGACTTCCGAACACGAATGCGGGCGGAATGGCCAGCCAGGGGAGCAGTAATCCTGACAGCAGAAAAAGAAAACCGGCAACCATTGTGAAAGCAGTCAGCGGAATCAGCAAAACGTTGATCAGCACTCCCGAAAGCGAAATGACATGGAATTGTGAAGCGACCATTGGCATCGAAAACAGTGTGACCGCCAGCATCTGTCGATATCGATAAGCCAGCCACAATCCTGCATTGCTGGCTCGTTCGCGAAACCATTCCTCCCAGGTGATTGCGTCAATGGGGACGCCCTGCTCTGTTTGTCGAGCGCCGCGGGCTGAGTCGACGCAGGCCAGTGCAGAAACTGCAAGAAATGAAAGCCAGGCTCCGGAATCGAAGATCAGTGCCGGATCAAAAACCGCAAGCAGGATGACCGTCACGGCAATCTGGTTTGACGTTCGCATTGGGCGACCAGTCAGTTGGCTGATCGTTGACAACAGCAGGAAGACCGTTGCTCGAAGAACTGAGGGCCGCAGGTCTGTGAGCAACGCGTACAGTAAGCAGCTGATTGCCGCAAGAATCAGGGCGTGGCTGTGTTGCACCAGCAGTACATGAAGCACGCGTCGAATAAACAGGAACAGAATTCCGGTATGAAGGCCGGAGATTGCGAGCAGGTGTAGTGTGCCGCTGAGGATGAACTGTCGTTCGGAGGATGCCTGCAGAAATCCTCGATTGCCGAGCAGCAGCGCTTCGGCCAGGGGGCGATGTTGTGGTGACAGGTGTTGAGAAATCAAACGGCTGGCCTCCTGCCTTGCCTGATTGAGTCTGCGGCGCGGATTCCACCACGAAAGTGAGTCCACCGGAATCATCGCATACGGATGCTGAACAAAAAGGATTCCCGAAAGCCTCTGTCGGAACAGAAAGTTCTCGTAGTTCATTTCTCCCGGGTTTGATGGAGGGAATACGGTCAGCAGCTTTCCAGTCAATTCGACGGTATCACCCCACCCAGCGCGGCTCAGCGCATTTCCGTCGACGATCACTCGAAATCGCGGTGGGCGAACTGATATTCCAGACGCGTTGCCATCGTCTGACAGTCCGGCGATCTCCTGCGATTGAAGAATAAACACCGTTTGAAGTGGCTTTTGTCCTTCTGTCGTCTGCCACGATTCTCTTTTTTCTCGAACTGAGGGGATGCTTGAAATCTGTCCGCGAACTCGAACTGTGACCCCCTCATCGCTGTGTGGTAAGAGTTCGGCTTGCGCACGAAGATTGAAGTCTTGCCGTTGAAGCAGCAATGCTCCTGCCAGAAAGCTGCCGATGAACAGAATTCGATGCGTCCGGGCCTTCCCGAACCAGGACGCCACGAGAAGTCCGCAAAGCGTCAGCCAGAGTGCCCCGATCATCCCATGCGAAGTTGGCAGGATGCTGCCGAACCAGATACCGCCTGCCAGACAACAGGCGACGATAATCGGGACGCTCAACTTCACAACTAAGGCTCGCGCCGCCGGTTCTCGAGGATGGGTTGTAATTCATCTACGAAATCGTGAACGTCTTTGAATTCGCGGTAAACCGAGGCGAATCTGACAAACGCAACTTTGTCGAGGTCCCGTAACAGATTAAAGACGAGCTCACCAATCCGTCGGGAAGGGACTTCTCGCAGACCATCTTCGTAAATGGCTGCTTCGACATCACCAACAAGTTGATCGATTTGTTCTGCGCTGATGGGCCGCTTGTAGCATGCTTTTTCAACGCCCGCCCGGATTCGATCTTTATCGAATGCCACGCGTGAGCCGTCTTTCTTGATCACTTTGATCGGCGATTCCTCAATTCTTTCGTAGGTCGTGAATCGCCGTGCGCAGGAGAGGCATTCCCGTCGTCGACGAATCGAGAAATCCGCACTCGTGCGGGAATCGATTACTTTCGATTCGTCAAACATGCAAAATGGACATCGCATTGGGGCGGCCTGAAGGGAGAGAATTGCGGCTGACCAGGGCCAGTGAGGAATACCAATCGCTAATTCTATGCGATATCCAACTTGGAAACGCAAGAGCGCAGGCCGGAAATCTGTATACCTCAGACATGGCTGTTTTCTGTCCCGTCCGATGGAAGTGTCGGAATTGGCGAGAACTCTCGTCAGGTTTGCCGACTGGACGTGAATTCAATTGACGGGTTTGTTGAAATGACCAGCAAACGCGATGGTTCAGCCGGAGGGGGGCAACGGCACGGTCAGCATGCCTGACCAACGTTAACCTAACAGCCTGTTGAAAACGGGACTGGCTCGAGCAGGAGACCTTAGAGCACGATGGTTTACCGTCGTCCTGCGTGCCTGTCTCGGTTTTTCAACGGACAGTTAACTCAGACTGCGGAAGTGACTCGACTACGGACAAAGTAACAGAATATGTCAACCAGAATTGATGCAAAGAATCAGGCGAAGTTATGGCATGAATCTCCAGCGATCATGGCTGAAGATCTGTCACGGCTTGTGGAGTGGCTGCAGCAGAATGTTCTGATTCCGCCAGTGGATCCGGCCCATCGTAAACGCCGAGCATTTCTTGTCTCTCCGACTCGTGCAGCAGAGGCGATTGAGCTTTCAGAGCCTCTGGATCTGGCGGTCTACGAATTCGGTCGCGGCCAGAAGAACAGCCGCGTCAGGCAGACTTTGCTCGCGCCACTACTGGATGCGCTCAGGGAGGCGGTGGAAGGTGATGGAACGGGTGAAGTTCTGCTGGAGGGTTTTCACGATGTGATCGAAACGGTGGCAAGAATTCAGGCACGCGCGGACATGCAGCAGCGGGCCGAAGAACGCATTGGGAACCGAAGCGATATTCTGGGAGCGGTGATTGAGGATTTTGGTGATGAATTAATTGTCAAGAGCGACAAGAACGGCAGCATTCGAATTCGAGGCGCAAGCAATATTCCGATGTTCATGGCCTTCTGGCGGGCTCACGGTCATCGATTGAGCCGCGAGGCATTTCTGGACCTTGACCCCAACGTCAATGAGAAGAATCTTGAACGGCATCGGGTACGACTTTGTGGCCGACTGCAGGATATTCTGCTTGAAATTGTTCAAAGCGGTAACGGCTACCAGATGCGACGCTGCTCCTGAATGGTTCTGTGATCTCCGGGGAACAGCTTTCAGATCGCTTTGAATTCTTTCCACGGAATGCTGAATGTTTCGGCAACCGCCTTGTTGGTGACATTTCCTTCCAGAATATTGACCGCGGCGGCAAGTCCGGGGTCCTGGCCACACGCTTTCATCAGACCATGGCTGGCAATTCTGAATACATAGGGAAATGTGACGTTGCAGAGGGCGTACGTGCTGGTTCGGCCGACAGCGCCTGGCATGTTTGTGACACAGTAATGCACAATGTCATCCACAATGTACGTTGGTTC
>JAGQQE010000137.1 GCA_020426345.1 Planctomycetaceae bacterium | reverse complement strand
GATATACGTACCCTGAGGCAAGTCCAGCGTCTGATAGAAGTTGTCACCTTCGATCTTCGTTTCACGGATATACTGGGCAACTCCACCGTTGCGGTAGTTGACCCAAAGATCGTATCTCCACGCGTCCTGCACTTCGGTCCATTCGATCCTTGGACTGGTGTTGGTTGTTGTCGCTGTTGGCCCTGTAATGGTCGGGGCGACTGGTGGCGGGGAGTCGATGGAAAACGCGACAGGATCACTGACAGCGCTCGCTTCACCCAGGATATTAAAAGCCTGGACCGTCGCCACATAATTGCCGTCTGGCAGTGGGTTGAAGTGCAGGTAGGTGTTGGGTTCATGGTTCGTTCGGAAGATGACACGCTCGTCTGTGTCAGCATTTCGAACTTCCAGAGTATAGTTGAAGGCCGCGGCCTGAGAGTTCCAGACAAACGTTGGGAACGATGTGGCAATCTCGCCCAATGGTCGGGAAATAATGGGCTTGGACGGAGCAGGTACATCCAGAGTAAACGCAATTGTGTTACTCCATGTACCAAGCGTGCCGTCTGCCGCTATTGTTCGCACCCGTGCCGTGTAGTCGCCTTCAACGAATGCGAACTGCGCGACGTGCGTCGTACCAGAAACGGTCCGCACATAGTAGCGGCTGCGATTGAGTGTCAGATTTGCCACCTCCAGTTCATAACTGGTCGCACCAGACCCCTGGCTCCACTGGAACGTTGGGTTCAGTATCGACAATGTTCCGGTCGGGCTCAGCATTGTCGGAATTGTCGGTAACGGAATGACAGTACCAGACAGTGTGTAAGAGCCGAGAGCCCCGTATTGCCCCGTTCCGGATACCGCGATGTAGTAGGTTCCTGCGGAAACACTCGCGGACAAAGAAGCGGACAGGGAATTTGTCGGGTTGTCCGTGGCGATCAGAGTGCCGTTTGAATCGTACAGGCTTAGCACCAGGTCCAGATTTGTCCCGGCATTAACATTCAGGCCCGAGTAGATTGCGGCCAGATCAAGACCAGTCGCGTCAAACGAGACGGTTCCAGTGTCCGTTTCGAAGGAGAAGAAATCGACGTCATCATTCCGTTCGATAATGCCGGACCCGGAAACATCAGGCACGGTGGAATCCAGCGGAGTGGCATTCGAAATGGAGTTGCCATGATCGTCCTGACGGAAGGCAAACGTCAGATTCTGGGCTCGTGTCATGTACACGAGGTCATCCTGAATACTGGTCGGACCATTGGAGTCCGGTGCTGAGGACCAGGTCTCACGTTCTGAATTATAGGGCGCGCCCATGATTGGCCCGAGATCGGGTCGACCTGAGTCGTACTGAGCCGTCTGATTACCGTTGGCGTCGTAGACACTATGGTGCAGGAGACCGAGCATGTGTCCGACTTCGTGCGACGCAGCCAGAGCCATACCCTTCGCGTGGATGGGAGAACCAAAGGCGGTGTTGTCACTGAAGACGTAACACGTGTTCACGGCACTGTTGTTGAACGAATTGACAAATGCGATGCCGCCCGGGCTGCCAATCCAGGAGCCATTTCCACCGATCGAGACCAATACGGCACTGAAATCGTTGTATGAGCCAGGGTCAATTGTTGTCACATTCACGTTGAACGGGGCATAATCCTCCGCAACTCGATACCAGACCTCTTCGATCAGACGCAATTCCTCGTCGCTGAAAGTCGTGAAGTCATTGTCGATGTCGAAGACGGGCGTGATGATCGCGCCCGTTTGACCATCGGATCGCGCGCCAGGCCAGTCCTGAGTCTCCGTATGCCCATCGAAATCGAGGTAAATCGTGACAGGCGCCCCGGGCAGGCTGGAAAGCTGCGGAATTGAAGTCAGAGGATTCATTGCCCCCTGCGAAGCCCCCGTATTTCCACTTCCAGCCGCGGCAGGAGGGAATTCGTGGTACTCATATCCGCCATAGGTCCCGCTGAGCAAGCATCGTTCTTCGACTGCCTCTGCGATCTGCGCGACGTGGAACTGCTTTCTGTCCCGTCGTCGTCGTGACTCAGTTCGCCCCAGCAGATTTTCCAACAACTCGGTCAGCAGCATGATGCAAAACCTTATTCAAACAGTGCCAAAGTCCACAAACAATCTCTGCCCAGAAACACGGCGAGTGCCCATTGGGTCTGGAATCTCGGAATCCAGGGTATCTCACCCTGTCTTCGACCTCAATTCCAGCGAATCTTGCAGAAGACCCGAGTTCCACCACTAAAACCACCCAACTGATTCGTTGAGCAGCCAGCTTTTCGGATTACTCGGAATCTTCAGCCGCTTTCCGGACAGACAGCAACCGCATCGGTCTCCCCGAAGAGGCCCCGACAATCGGTAAAATCCTTCCAGCGGAATGACGGCAGTGCGGCGATTATCCAACAGATACGAAGTCCGGGACAAGGGAAAAAGCAATTAACCGCAGCTGACCTTCAATGTTCGCGAGGCGAAACCGGCACGTTCAAACGCCCTGGAGAGGCCGGCTGCCCCGAAAATCCGGTGTTGCTGAGCGGCAAATTAGCCCGAAATGGAGGCTGTTTCCGCGGTTTTGCATGCGAAAAATGAGTGTGCAGAGGTCGCCAGAAGTAACCCCACGACGATTCCCACGCTGTTCGCAACCGCATCCAGAGGGTCGCAGGATCTCCCCGGTACGAAACCCTGCAGGATTTCGGTCGCCGCCGCGTAGGTCGTCAGTCCTATGATGACACACGTGGGGAGCGAATTCAGAAGGCGAAAACAAAAACTCGCAGTGACGCCAGCCAGAGCCGCAAAAGCGGCCGCATGTTTGACCGCATCATCCAGCGTTCGAATCCAGCTGAATGATGTCCTGCGAACAACGGCGTAAGGGTCGGGGGAGAGAAGCGACCAGGAAACCAACAGCAACATGCAAAACGCGCAGCCAAAATGGGCTGACCGTCCAGTAACGATCGGCAGTGCTAACCGGGAGAAGGAACGCATTTGTGGCATGGCAGACTACACGGCACGCAGATCAATGAAATGGCTGGTGTTCAATGAAATGACTGGTGTTCAATGAAATGACTGGTGTTCAATGAAATGGCGAGGTCCTGGTGACTCGAAGCATCAATCTGGCACAGACTGAATATTCGTCGCGTTGTTCAATTGTCGCACTGCAAAGTCAGTCGTGAAGCACTTTTCATTGAAGAAGCCATGAACTCCATGAATGAAATTCGGGGGCGTTGATCTGCCGTTAACATCCGGTCATTCGTCATGGACCGCAAAATAGAGGACATTGCCGCTAATTGGCAGGGATACTCGCCATTGCCCATAGCGCCTGACTGTCATTTATAGGCTATGTAATCATCCAGGTTGCAGAATATCGACACGTGTTGAATCTCATCATCATTTGTACAACCGTTCGAATTCATTCTGCCGCTGTATCCGCTTCCTGAACGCGTCTCGCTTAGTTCCGGGGGCACTGTGCAAATGAAATTGCCCCTGTTTGGATGAGCTGGCTCATGTGAGCTGATTCAGGATTCGGAGACACGCATGTCAGTCACGACGAGTAAACGACTGAGAGCCGCAGGCAGAACTTCGCTGCCCATGCTGGCACCGCTCTGGACTTCAGCAGGAGAACCCCTGCTGATTCGCGGTGAAGGAGCGTTTGCGTGTGGGGCCAGTGCAGACTGCGATCTGGTCATCCATCTTGAGGGCGTCAAGCCGAACCACTGCAGCCTTCATTATCGCAGCGGCGTCCTTTCAATCGAGAAGCTCGAAGGCCCCATCTGGCTCAATGATCTACCGGTCCAGTCGATCGCTCAAACCTTTGAAGGAGATACACTCGCCATTGGCCCGGCAGTCTTTCGTGTCGAATCAGTCGGTGCTGAGCCTCGTTCAGAGTTTTCTGAGGATTTGTCCTTCAACGTCGTCAACCCGCGGCATCGGAACTCAGATAACTCGGTCGACCTGCCTGCACCTGCGTTGTCTTCGGTAAATCCGACTCAAGACAACGCGTTCCGGCCCGCGCTGGACCCTTCTCAGGTTGAGGTACTTGCGAAGGCCTCTGCGCTTGTCGCCGATTCGGAGGAAGAAAGGCGTGCTCGACGGGAAATCCGCGCCAGCCTTGATTCGCTGGAAAAGCAGATCGTTGCACTTTCTGGTGATATGCGGAATCCAGCGCTGCTGCCGAAAGCAGAAGAATCCGGCGTGGCAAATCAGGAAATCGAAAATGTCCTGCTGACACTTCGAGATTTCCAGAGTTCGCTGAACGACCGAGCAGAGCTGTTCGGTTCCCTCGAAACTCGCATGCAAAAGCGGCTGGAAGTTCTTGAAAAACATGAACTGGCGGTGACGAAGGCTGAGGAAAGATTCAATCAACGGTTGGCCGAGATTCAGCAGTCTCAGGAAGCACTCGCCGAATCACATCAGCAGATCCTGAAGGCCGAACATGCATTGCAGGAACGTGAATCTGTTGTTCTGCGTCAGGAAGCATCGTTGCGTGAACGGATCGAGCAAGTCGACGACGCGCAGGCTGCTTGCGAAGAGCGAGAAAGATTCAGCAATGAGCAGGCCATTCAGCTGGAGCAAAGTGCGCAGAAACTGATTCAGCATGAATCGACGCTGACTGCTTATGAGGCCGAGCTCGAATCAAAAGAGCAGCAACTGGATGCAAAGCTGCAGGAACTGGATGCGCGCGAACAGCAGCTCTTAAGCAACGAGCAGTCTGTGCGGGCTCAGCAGGATGAACTGCAGGAACGAGAGTCGGAGCAAGCAAGTATCCGTGAGGCCCTGCAGTCCGAACTCACATCGCTGGAAGAACTGCGCACCGAATATGAAGGACTTGCAGCAGATCTTGCGCGGCGGGAACGGGAGTTTGAACAGAAGCAAACCGATGCTCAGCAGCATGCCAACGCAGAACAGGACGCAATCCGCGAGGAACTCAAGGCCGAACTCCTCGAAGCAAAGCAATTGCTGGACCAACAACGGAGTGAAATTGCCGAATTCAGCCATCTCGCAAACGTTGGCGAGGCTCGAGCGAGTGAACTCCGCTTGGAACTGGAAACACTGCGGGAACAGCTGGCCGATGCAACGGCAGCTGCAGAAGACGCTCAGTCACGGCTCACAGTCGCGATCGCAGCAGAACAGGAGCGTTCCGCCAAAGCTGCAGCGGTCAGCGGAAGCGTTCAGGAACTGGCCGCCATTGCCTCGGAACGTGAATCGCTGATGCGAGAACGCGACCAGATGGACCGTCGTCGCCGAAATCTGGACGAACAAACAGCCAGACTTGACGAGCAGCAGAAAGATCTGGCTGCCCGTGCCGCAGAACTGGAACAAGTGCAGGATGAGCTGGCTGAAAGAACGGTCGCACTTGAGACCCGCGCTTCAGAGATTGAGCAACAAGCCGAATCACTGCGACTTGAATCAGAGAAAGCGGCTGAGCAGCATGCCCAGTCGTCAGAACTAAACTCCGTTGCTGATCAGCAAACGATCGCACTGCAACAGATGGCTGATCGGCTTGAAGACGAAAACAGGCAGCTGGATGAACAACTCCTTCTGCTGCAGGACCAACTGGAGAAGCAGGAATCGCTTCGAGCAGAATTCAGTGAATCTGAGGCAGCCAGTCGACAACTGCAATCGCAGATTGAAGAACTGAAAGCTGATTTGCTGAACCGCGAAGCGATAGAATCGTCCTACGCGCAGGAAATGCAGCATCTTGCCGCCGAACGTGACGCGCTTCTGGAAGCGCTGAAGCAAATGCAGGCTCAGTTTGAAAACCTGCACGCAGAGTTCAGTTCTGTGGAAGATTCAGCTGAGGCCCTGGAGGCACTGAAACATGCCGAAGAGTCGGCTCGATCCGACGAAGCTGCCGCTCAGCAACAACTGGCGCAGACTCGCAACGAACTGGATGCGGCCAACGAGCAGCTTGCGGCGGATCGCCAGAGAATCACAGAACTGGAATCAGCAATTTCGGAGTTGCAGGATTCGCTGGCGATGCTGCAGGCCGAACAGGTCGAGATGCATGATGCAAACGAACTGAATTCAAACGACCAGACTTCAATGGATCAGGAATCCCGGTTGCTGGAACAGGTTGAGGCCATTCGCAGTGACCTGGAATCCGCGTTGCACGAAGCCAATGCTCGTGTCGCCAACATGGAGGAAACACTGGCCACTCGTGACGAAGAGTTGATGATCAGCCGGCAGGAGCTGGAAGCACTCGCGGCAAGATCCGGAGAAGAAGCAGCAGATATCGATGAAGCACTTCGTCAGCGCGATGAAACGATTCAAAAGTTGCGCAATCAACTGGAATTGCTGACCGAGGCCATGACATCTGCTGAGTCTTCAATTTCGGAAGAAGCCCTTCGAATTGAGAGTCGAGAACTCGATCAAAGAGCACAGCTTCTTGACAAACGTGAAGCCGATCTGAAAGACCGTCAGCAACTCCTGGCGCAGAGTGAAGAAGAGCTGGAGACGCAACGCCGCCAGATGGTTGAAGCTCGACAGCAACTGGAAATTGCCCGCGCGGAGATTCAGGTCGCCATGCAGGAGTTCCAGTCGGCAAGGCCTGTTGAAGGCTCTCCCGCTTCTTCCACCGAATCAGCAACCAGCGACTTTGACGAAATCCATGCCGCCAGCGGTCGATCTGAGTCTGACTCTGAACATGGCAGGATCGGCGATGTCGCTCCGGAAGTTGAATCTGACGCAGAACATCATGCCGACCGTTTGAGTGAGTTCGACGGAGACGCAGCAACATTCTCGAGAGCCGAAACTGTTACGCTCCCCGAATCAGTCGACGATCTGACGCATTACGGAGACAGCGATTCCATTGTCAAGACGATTACGGCAATGCAGGAGAATACAAACCGTGTTGAACGGTCGAAACAGGATACTGTCCAGCTGACCGGTGACCCGCACGACTTCGCTAAGTCTGCTGCCGATTGCCAGGACACAGATCCCGATACAACAGATGAGGAAACTGATGGGGATGCGGTCGGTCTGTTGCGGACTGAGCTTGCTAGTCTGTTCGGGCTGGCGAAAAACAAAGAGGCATCAAAATCGACAGAGAAAAATGACCAGCAATACATCGACCCTTCTCAGCCCATTGCCGATACGGGAGTCGCTGGCGTAGCCATTCGCTTTGGTGAAGCGGATCAGATTCTTCTGGAGAATCCTGTTGAGCCTGAACTATCAGAGACAGAAACTCCCGACTTCGTTGCCAGTTATATGGAACAGCTGCTGTCACGCAGTCGAAGCAACGCCGGAAGCTCTTTGCCCAGCGAACTGAAGAAATCTGCAGGCGGAAACTCGCAGTCCAGTCCTCCGCAAAGTTCAAACGATACAGAGCCTCGGCCGTTTCAGCAGAAGTCGTTTATCGATCAGTATATGTCGAGTGATCTGGCGGAAGCTCCTGAAATGAATCTCCAGGAAGATGACTCGCTGGAGGAACGAATACCAGCTCCCCGGCCAAAGATCGATCGGGACAAACTTCGTGAAAGCATGGATTCGTTCCGTAATGTATCCGCGATGTCTGTCGAGAATGCTCTTTCAACTGCCGCTCGCAAAAAACAACGCAGCGCCATGTCGGCTCGTAAGGTCTTCGCAACAACGCTGGGACTACTGACCGCCGGTCAGATCGGTGCATACGCGGCCATCGGATTCTGGGAGCCGCTGCTGTTTGTCGCCACCGGGCTTGCCTTCACTGGAACAGCAGTGGAATACTTCCTGAAGAAAGCAAAGATCGAAAACCAGTTTGTCGGTGCCATGGCCGCTCGCCCCCGCAAGGACGAGGAAAGTGAATCAGAACGGCCCGGACTGTCGACCGCAAATGCCGACGAACAAGTCGAAACACTGGCAATGGAAGAGGCCGCAGAAGTTGATGCTGCTGTTGAGTCGTCATCAACGGATCAGTCGGCTGCCGTGCCTGAAATCGATGAACCAGCGGCTGAGCAGAACCTGGGAGACTCCGATATGTTTGATCTGGATCGAGAGTTGCGTTAGTCGTTCCGGAAAAGCATGCGTTCAGCGGTTTGTCAGATCATCTCCATCAAGGTAATGCCGGTCTCTCTGTATCGTTGGTTGATCAGCTTACTGTAACAGCAGCTCAGTCGCATCGACTGAGCTGCTTTTGTTTTCCGGGGCATTCAGAATCCGGATTCGAATGATGCGAACATTCGCTGTTTCAGTTTAGAATTCCTGACCTTACAGTCTGTTGAAGAACGGGACTGGCTCCAGCAGGAGACCGTAAAACACGATGGTTTCCAGTCGTCCTGCGTGCCTGTCCTGATTTTTCCCTGTCCTGATTTTTCAACCGACATCCAGGGACACATCGACGGCAACTGTGAACTGAGCTCGCGATGGCATGGGAGCTCTTTGCGACAACGATCGACCTGGCAAGGACACAGTATTCGAGTCCGATACTCGGGGTTGAATGCGGAGGCGGGCGTTTGAATCCGAAAGACAAAGAGGCCAGCATGAACAAACCGAACTACCTGCATTTGGCTGCAGTCCTGGCCGCATTGGGCGCCGTTCTGAACTGCAGGATCGCGACTGCCCAGTTTGATCGTGATTCCACTGCACAGCCACGCTATCACACACCACCGGCGAGTGGCGTATCGTTGATGAAGGACCAGCATTTGTACTCACTGGTCTCTCCATTGCGAAGCCTGAAGACACCCGACTCAAAGGCCGATGTTCGCGAATGGAAAGAACAGTTGCGGCCGCAGCTCCACCGACAGTGGGAAAACATTCTGGGAAAGCTTCAGCCTTCTGAAAGCGACCAGGTCTGGTTTGGCGATATCCGGAAGTCCACTGAAATCAGCAGAATTCAGAAGGATGGTTACGTACGAATTGAACTCACCTTACCAATGGAAACAGACTTCGATCAATCGTATCTGTTGCTCCTGCCCGATAACGTGGGCACGAAAAAATGTCCGGCTGTCATCGCCTGGACTTCGACGTCCCCCGACTACACAGAACCTGAAAAATGGTGGGGCGAATGGCTGGCACAACATGGGTACGTTGTACTTTGCGGCTGGTCATTCATTCGCAACTATCGCGACGCCACCAGCTACCGCAACGATGTTCAGCTGAAACTTTACGAGCGCTTTGGTCGATGGGCACCCATCTCTCGCATGGTTTTCGATGTCCAAAGAGAAGCTCAGTTTCTTGCGGATGTGCCAATTGTTGATCCGAACCGCATTGGTTTTATGGGCTTCTCCCTGAGCGCAAAAACCGCACTCTATGTGGCGGCATTCGCTCCGGAGATCAAGGCGGTCGTTTCAATCGATCCACACCTGGCATTGTATGGAAACAGCAATTACCTGGATCCCTGGTATCTGGATGCGAAACGACCATTCGATTCCATCCCGGCTTCTGACTACCCCGTTGAGGCGCTACGCAACACTGTTTGGAGCTTGCTGGACACAGATCCCACGCGACCTGGCTTCGAACGAAATCATCATGAGCTGCTCGCCCTCGCGGCCCCTCGCGCAGTGATGGTCATTGGATGTAGTACAGATCAGCCCACCGCCGCTCACTCCGACGACAGACAAAGCATCGCTTATATCAACGCGGCCAGGGAAGTATACGAATTACTGGACGTGCCGGAGAAGCTTGAATATATCCAGCTGACTTGTGGACACCGAGCAACCGATCCCGTGATGGACCGTTCCTGGCAGCGATTCTTTGAACGCTGGTTAAAAGAAAACTGAGATGCATTTCACGGCGTATTGCGACGGTTGGATATCGAAGGGCTCCAACGAGCGTCCATCATCCTGACAACGAACAAGACTTACCGAACCGACTTCCGGACGATGTCCAGTTCGCGGTTCAGCCGTTCCACAATGTCGGGCCGCTCCATATAGAGATTCTTCGTTTCTCCAACATCTTCGGCAAGGTTGTAGAGTTGGCCGGTAGCTTCACCGGGGACAGGCTGGGTTCGATTCGGACGAGAGAAACCGCCTGAGCCAAGTCCGGTGATGAGTTTCCAGTCGCCGGAACGGATGGTCATCATTGAAGCGACGCTACCCGCCTGCATGACAAACTGTGTCCGCTGAGGTCGGGAGTTCTGAGAGACTGCATCGCCGGGTAACGCATTCAGGTCGGGAAGAAAACTGAAGCTATCCGGTCCGGCGTCAGGCGGCAGTGTGACTTTCATGATGTCAGCAAGAGTCGCAAGCAGGTCTGTGAAGCACAACAAACGAGAACTACTGGTCCCCGCCTGAACAACACCAGGCCAGCGGACAATAAATGGAACGCGATGACCAGCTTCCCATGCGTCCGCTTTCATACCACGAAGTCCTCCGCTGGAGTCATGCCCAAACCTTGCAACGTCTTTGTCATACCATGTGGGACCATTGTCAGACGTGAAAACCAAAAGGGTGTTATCCCTGAGCCCAGCGGCTTCAATCGATCCAAGCACACGGCCAATCTCGTCGTCGACCATCATCAGAAAGTCACCATACATTCCTGCGCCACTCTTGTTGCGAAACTTCTCGGACGGCAGCCAGGGTGTATGAGGTGCCGGATAGGCAAGGTAAAGCATCAACGGCTGACCGCTGCCTGAAGTCTGGTGAGACTGAATGACCTGAATCGCTTCACTGGTAAATCGTGGAAGCACTTCTTCCAGCGATAAATCGGGAGCAATCCCACCTGCTCTCCAGAATGCACCCTGGATGGGTGACCAGCCGTCGCTGTTGTTCGCCTGAATCTGATTTGTTGGTGGCTGTACAGCGCGATCGTTACGTATGTAAAAGTAGGGAGGGATATCCGTGGATGCCCGAATTCCAAAAAACGAATCAAAGCCACGGTCCACAGGCCCACCGGGCAGCCGCTTTTCGTATCCATTTTCTTCAAAGCCCAGATGCCATTTTCCGACCATTGCCGTGTGATAGCCCTGAGATGCTGCCAGCGATGCGATTGTCATATCGCCGGATTTGATGAGTGGCTGTTTGGGCCAGACGGTCACATCCGTGCGAAAGGGATATCTGCCCGTCATCAAACCATACCGCGACATATGGCACAACGGACCTGGCGCGTGAGCATCCGTGAACCGCATCCCTGATTCCGCCAGGGAATTTATGTGGGGCGTCGGAATCTTTGATTCGGCGTTGTAACAACCCGGGTCACCATACCCCATATCATCCACCAGGATCACGACGATATTCGGCCGGTCCGCAGGAGACGCATTGTCGGACGCCACAACCAGAAGCAGGAAAGCGGCAATGATGCCGACGTATTGAAGTCTGTGCACAGTATCACGCCTGATCAAAGAATTGATAAACCACACCTCCAGCGGCCAGCCTTCGCCGAGTCTACCGGCAGCAGATCGGCGATACAAATCGTATGACAGCACGCCCCACGGTTACGTCGCTGAATTCTGCAATTCATGCGGCAAGTATATGACAGAATGCTTGAGTCATCACACTCCATGTACCATGTCGTCATACAGACGCACGCAACCAGCGGTGAAGATTCCCCCTGAGTCGCATCGCATCAGCCTGTTGAAAAACGGGACTGGCTCGAGCAGGAGACCTGAAAACACGATGGATGGTTTACAGCCGGCAGCCCATTCGCTTTATTCGGGCGTGTAGTCCTGCCACATCCAGACGAGTGTGTCGGCGAGTGTGTGTTCGAAAACGTTGCGGTCGCAGTGGCGGGATGCGCGGCTGAACAGATAACGATAGTCGTAGCCTTTTGCCCGGAGTGCTTCGGCCGTACGTTCATTGGCCATGACCCAGTTATGGTATGTCTCTTCAGGATCTTTGGCGCGGTTGTCGTGTTCCGAAACGTGCGTAAAGATTCTCAGCGGCTTTCGCGGAGTATTCTCGATCAGCTTCAGGCCGGAATGATATTCCCATGCACCAAGTGGGTACCTGGCTTCTTCAGGAGCATCGTCATCCTGCTGATCGACAAATGTTCCGGAATAGGTAATCAGCCGACGAAACAAGTCCGGACGAAACCAGCCCGCAGTCAGCGCTGCGGCACCGCCGGAACTGCATCCCATGACACCCTTACCCCACGGATCATCCGTGAAGGCCAGTCCCGGATAGGCGGTTCGAATCTCTGCGTTGTTCAGAACGGCTGGCAGGACTTCATCGTTGAGAAACCTCGCGAATCGATCGGACATCGTGTCATATTCGAGACCTCGTTCGCTCCCTTTTCCGTCATTGCCGCCGTTCTGAACGGACACGACAATGAATGCGGGCAGCCGTCGGCCGGGGTCTTTGGATACGGTCAGATTGTCGAGTGCATGCCGAATGAGATTGAGCTGGCTTGGGCCGTCCAGAGTCATCAGGACCGGAGCTTTCCTGCCATCTTTGTACTCAGCCGGAACGTAGACAAACACACGCCGTTCGGTTCGAACGTCCTTCTTCGGATCCAGAGTGGAATCGGTCCCCGGGAAAATACGGCTGTCGGCCAGAGGCATCGAGAATTCAAACTGCCGCCCCTTAGGATTTCCCAGGTCCGTGAGATCACGATGCAACTGGTAATCCGGCCCAATGACAAAATGCCCGTTGATTGGCGCCTCGGTGATGGTGCCGGATGTCTGATCATCAGCAACCGCCGTTGGACAATCTCCATACGCCAAAAACAAAAAGAACAGACCTGAAGCACACAACAGATGTGCAACGGCAGGAAATGAACTCATCATCAGGCCTTTAGTTGGATTGAGTGTGTTTGGAATGAGAGTGTGTGTCGGAACGACGTCCGACAGGCAGTCTTACTCGGTCGATCGCCCGGGACGAAAGGCTTTCAACAGTCTCACGTCTGACAGCATCCAAAAGAGTCGAGTGTGCGCATTGTTTCAATTGTTCCGCACAATGCCAGCGTTCAAATCAAAGCCGTGTTTGAGAAAACGTCAGGGCTGCCCCGGCCCGCGTTCGTTTTCATTCCTGCGTCATTCAGACTAAGACGCCACGGTACAATCGGCACTCCCAACAGCCTGTTAAAAAAACGGGACTGGATTGACCAGGAGACCTGAAAACACAATGGTTTCCAGCCGTCCTGCTTGCCTGTCCCGGTTTTTCAACGGACAACTAACCAGCATGGTGCCCATTGGGAAGATCAATTGAATCAGAAGAGATACGTCGACATTACCCCGCTTTCTGATGCTGATGCCCTGGCCGAACTGGAGAGTGGAGATTCGGAGAGAATATCCACGGCGCTGCTATCAATCGGTCTTCACAGTGCAGATTGGGCTGCTGCTCAACAAGTGGCCGTTCGATTTTTTAAGTCTGAATCCGAAACAATTGTTGCTGCTGCGGTCTTGAGTATTGCTCACTCCGCACGTGCTGGTAAATATGTGTTGAAGAGTGCGTTTGATAGCCTGCGGGAACTGGGGGCAAATGAGTTATTCGCAGGAAGAGTTCAGGACGCCATGGACGATATCACTATGTTTGCATCCGTAATCAGTGATTCTGGAAATGTTGAGTGACCATGAGAAGACGCCGATTGGTCATTGTCACATTGTGCTGCGCCGGATTTTTCGGACTGCGTTATTCCCTGCTGAACTGGGTGCCTGAGACAGATAGTGACTCGGATGGGCCTGCACGCACATTTCTTGGTCGTGAACTGGGGGAGGTTCCTCCTCAACGACCACCATTTGCACCAGTGTTTTCAGCGTCCCGTAAGATTGACTCACAGTTTCGAGATCTGCGAGATCGGCTGACCAGGCAGGTCGAGGGTGCTTCCAACAAGGATGTTGTGGAACAAACGCTGATTGCGGAACACAAGTATTCTCAGGAACAGATTCATGTCCTCATGCTGGGGATCCGACGCTATCTGCAGCAGGAAGCGGACAAACACCTGGATTCGCAGCTTAGCTGGCGAGTGCATCTTCTGCCTTACATAGAACAGCAGGACTTGTATGCGCAGTTCCGCCTGAATGAATCATGGGACAGCCCCACCAACTTTCAGTTGATTGACAAGATGCCTGCCTTGTATCGCGGTTTGGCAGATGACGATGATGGAACGCACACCCGCATCCAGGCAATCAACTCAAGAGATTCTCTGGGGCTCGCGGGACAACTTCGCAGGTTGTCCGACGTGACGGATGCCGAGGGTGAGACGCTGGCTGTCGTACTTGTCTCCGCTGCTCTTGCAGTTCCATGGACAAGCCCTCAGGACTTGAGCATTGATGAAGCTTCCTTCTCAGACGTCATGGCCCAAATGCCTTCACCGGAGTTTTGGTGGGGTTCTGTAGAAGGGGCGGCACTGAAACTGCCGGTTTCCTGCTCAGCAGAGACATTCTTTAGTCTTGTGACGATCAGCGGTGGGGAAGCGGGAGTGTTTGATCGCCTGCAAAAGGAACGCCTCGAACAAATCCGAAGTCGCCGTGCACCGGACACTGCCTGGACTCCGGCGAGTGACCTCTATCGTTGATGCAGGCAACAGTTACGTGTGTCGGATTCGAGACAACAGCGTCTTCACTGTCATGGAAGAGTAGCCGCTGATGGATGCGTACCGGACGGCTCGCGTGCTCGCGGATCAGCCCATGTCCCCTGGCAGCGACAATGCCCAAAGCAAACCGAGTCATCCAGTGCGTCTGGTTGTTATTGAAGCGCAGTCACACAAGTCGAAAGGAAAGCCGGGAACGGGATCCACGGGCCAAAACTGCGCGGCTTCCTGCGCAATGCGACAAATCTACTGGACGGTCCTGCCGACATCATTGCGTTGCTGTACCACTATCGCTGGCAGCTTGAAATCCTGTTTCGGTTCTTCAAGCACCTGCTCGGTTGCCGCCATCAGTCGAGACATTCTGAGACCGGCATCGAATTGCAGGCCTATTTTGGGATCATCGCGTGCATGATCAGCCTGTGAACCGGAAAGAGGCCCACGTTGCGGACCCACGA
>JAGQQE010000136.1 GCA_020426345.1 Planctomycetaceae bacterium | reverse complement strand
TCCTCCCAGAAACATGGTGTATTTGCCAACTGCCCGACCAACCAATCCGATATCCGGCGTGTATGGTCTGGCACAGCCGTTGGGACAACCTGTCATATGGACGGCGATTTTGTCGGACTGCAGTCCCAGTCTGGAAATCTCCTTCTCCAGAGAATCAATGACCCCGGGCAGTGCACGTTCGGACTCCGTGATGGACAGACCACAGGTTGGGAAGGCTGGACAGGCGATTGAATAGCGGCGTAGAAGCGAGAGTTCATCCGCTTTGCGAATGCCATACTCCGACAGCATCGCATCAATGTCAGATTTGTCTTTGGGATCAATATCACAAAGGATAACGCTCTGAAGTGCGGTCAGTCGCGTATCCATACCATAACGGGTCAGAATTGCTTTCAGGCCCGACTTGATACGCAGGCTGCCTTCGTCTTTGATGCGACCATTTTCGACATTGATGCCAAGGAATAATTTGCCATCCCCCTGTTCATGCCAGCCGATATGGTCGTCCACACCAGTCACATCAGAAGGATGAGGATCCGAGAGGCTGGACCCATAGTACTGTTCAACAGTGGCTCGAAACTTTTCCAGGCCCCAGTCTGCAATCAGGTACTTCATCCTTGCGCGTTTGCGATCATCTCGATTGCCGTGATCTCGCTGTACCTTCACGATCGCTTCGCACACACCCACGACTTGCTCGGGCGTTACAAAAGCCAGTTTCTTGGCAATGGCCGGGAAAGTTTTTTCGGCGGATGGTGTACGTCCCATGCCGCCGCCAACCAGTACGTTGTACCCGACAATCGTTTCGTCTTCGACCACAGCCAGTAGACCGAGATCGTTACAATACACGTCAACACAATTGTCATGCGGAAGCGCTATCGCCATCTTGAACTTGCGTGGCAAGTAGCGCTCACCATAAATGGGCTCGTCAACAGGCTGAAACTCAGAGGCGTTCGTTTCGTTCCCCTCATCGTCTTTCAGCCAGAGATCAAAGTAGGCTGTCGTTTTGGGTTTGAAGTGCTCAGCCAGTGTCTGAGACAACGCCTGCATCTGGTCATAAACGGCATTGTTCCTGAACGGGGCCGGACAACACATGACATTACGATTCACATCGCCACATGCGGCGAATGTTGTCAGCATCGTCTTGTTAATACTTCGGATGACTTCTCGAAGATTCTGTTTCAGCACTCCATGCAGCTGAAATCCCTGCCGAGTGGTAATTCTCACTGTTCCGTTAGCAAGCTGATCACACAATTCCAGTTCTGCCAGAAACTGAGCATTGGTCACGCGACCACCCGGAACCCGGGTCCGCACCATACAGGAATATTGTTTGCCAATCAGGTTGCCATCTTCATCTTTTGCTTTCCGCAGGTCACGGTCATCCTGCATGTACGAACCATGATGCTTCAGCAGGTTCGAGGCGTCGTCGCTGAAACTCGCTTCATCATTTCGGAGTTCATCGCCAATGGAGCCGCGCAGCTGATGGCTTTCGAGCTTGAGCAACTCGACTTTGCTTAACTTCAGTTCTTCAGACATGAAATCGGGGTCTTTGGTAAAAAGCATTCCTTGAAGGAAATAAGCCCTGTTTGGGTCTCTAAACCAACGAAAAGTGATGGCGTCTGCCAGGCATTTCCGTGACCGGCGAGTATAAAGGGATCGTTTCTGCTTGGCCAGTCGCGATTTTCGCGGTCCGTTTTTCATCAACGGCCCGTTCTTCCTGTTTTCAGGCAACGGACAGGTTCCCGTCCGCAACCTCGGCAACGAACCATGATGCACCATTTGATCAAAAGTATCATCGCCACCGCCTTCTGCGTCGCCACCTGCTGCCTGGCTCCGCACACCCTGCCAGCTGACGAGTCGCAGCAGCCAAAAATCGAGGGCGTACCCACTAAAACTCTGCCGATTGATGGGCAGGTCTTTGAGATCGAGGGCCGAACGGCATTCCTCATTCCTCCGGAATCAGTTCGACCAGGACAAGCTGTGCCCTGGATCTGGTACGCACCAACACTTCCCAATCTTCCATCAAACGCAGAAGAATGGATGTTTCGTCGATTCACCCGAAATGGCATTGCGATTGCCGGCATCGACGTTGGCGAATCCTACGGCAGCCCCGCAGGCTCACGGTTGTATACACTACTCTACGAACACCTTGTATCGAAAGGGTTTTCGAGCAGACCCATCCTGCTCGGTCGAAGTCGCGGCGGATTGATGACCCTCTCCTGGGCAGCCGATCATCCCGATCGTGTGGGGGCGTTTGCCGGAATCTACCCCGTGTGCAATCTTGCCAGCTATCCCGGGCTGGACCGCGCATGCGGAGCGTTTCAGTTGTCTGCTCAGGAATTGTCGCAACGACTGAAAGAATTCAATCCCATCGATCGGCTTGGACCGCTTGCGAAAGCCGGCGTGCCGATGTTCTCGATCCATGGCGACGTGGACACCGTTGTTCCGCTGGAGAAGAACTCCGGAATGATGCGTGATCGCTACGTCGCTCTGGGCGGCCAAATGCAATTGATTGTGCCGAAGGGACAGGGACACAATATGTGGAAGGGTTTCTTTGAATGCGAAGAGCTGATGGCCTTTATCAGAACCCATGCATTCGAATTCGGTGAACTGATCTTTGAAGACACATTCGAACGCGACGAACGTCAGGAACTTAAAGATGAACCGGGAAACGGATGGACAACCAGCAGTGACACAACTGCCGGAGGTCACAAGCAAGTGGATCTGCGCGAGGGATCCATGTTTATCGAAACCCACAAAACAGCCAACCACGCAGCATCTGTCCGCCATCCTTTTGAATTTCAGAACGGTGTCATTGAACTACGACTCATGCTTCCAAGCGACACAGACAGCCTGAATATCAACATTGCCGATCCTGAATTCAAAGATGTTCACGCTGGCCATCTCTTCAGTGTCAAAGTCAGCACGACTCATATCACGATTGAGGACCTTGCGACTGGGGTGATGAAAACCAGTATTCGTACGGCTCGCCAGAACGGACAGTTGACGAACGAACAACAGTCCATGTTATCGAAACTGAAACTAAGCACTGCTCATGCGATTGCGAAGAATGAATGGCATCACATCGTTATTCAAATTCACAAGGATCAGGCGAAAGTACTGATCGATGGCCGGCAGATCGCTGAATTTCAATCTCCCGGTATTGCCCACCCGAACAAGCGACTGCTGCGTTTGCTCCCGCCAGAAGCAGCTGTGGTCGACGATGTCCGCATCTGGCGAAGCGTGGCAACCTCCCACAGGCCTGCCGCTGTTTCGCACCAAACAGCGCAGATGAAACTGAGCCAGCCGATGGACTACCAGGTCGTTCAGCGCACTCCAGACAATGCAGGTCGTGTCCGGGTGTCAGGCACGCTCGAAGACGCACCTTCCCGGGAACAAACCGTAATCCTTCGAAGCGAGATATGTGCGTGCGAACGAAACAACAGATCAAACCAGCGTCAAATGGTTGCGAGTCTCTGATCTGATGGAAGGCAACCGTTTTTCGGGAGAGCTGACTGTGCCATCCGGTGGTTGGTATCAAATTCAGGTTCGCTCTCTTTGCGGAGGCGAGGTGGTCGCCACGACACAAATTGACCACGTTGGTGTGGGAGAGATTTTCATCGTTGCCGGCCAATCCAATTCGGCCAATCATGGCGAAGGCAGACAATCGCCGGAAACGGGACGCGTGGCAGCATTCGATGGGAATCGATGGCAGATTGCCCACGACCCGCAGCCGGGGGCGAGCGGCAATGGAGGCAGTTTTCTGCCAGCCTTTGGTGATGCCGTTGTCCGTCAGTTTCATGTCCCGGTGGGTTTCGTTGCCTGTGGTATCGGAGCCACCAGCGTTCGTGAATGGCTGCCCAGGGGCGAAACATTTCGAAACCCGCCAACCATTGAGAGTCGCGTCGTTCGATTAGACAATGGAGACTGGGCGAGCAATGGACAGGCATTTCAAACATTGATCCATCGAATGAAACCATTGGGGATTCAGGGTTTCAGGGCTGTTCTCTGGCACCAGGGCGAAAGCGATGCCAACCAGAAAGATCAGAGCCGGACATTACCGGGAACCGAATACGCAACCTACTTGCGGCGCCTCATTGAAGCATCCCGGCAGGAAACTGGCTGGCAGGTCCCGTGGTTTGTCGCCCAGGCCACCTACCACGTGCCCGGGGATGAATCGTCACCAGAGATTCGGCAGGCACAGGCCTCGCTGTGGCGAGACGGTGTAGCTTTTCAGGGACCGGACACCGACACACTGGTCGGCAGAATGCGGGAAGCCAATGGGCAAGGCGTCCACTTCAGTGAAGAAGGCCTGAAAGCACATGGCCAACTCTGGGCTGAACTGGTAATTCCCTGGCTCCACCGCGAAACAGCGGCCTCAACAGAAAAATCAACGACAACGGAATAGTACGAACACAGGAAGCAACCTTCCCAAATGTCAGTCCATTGGCGATCATGCTGACCGCTGATTCCCGAATCGTATGATGCGATCGGATACCGAAGCAGAAGAAAGGATTCACCGAGTATGCCTGCTGCCCATCCCAGAATTTCTGACTGTGGTAACCTGTTCTTTCTGCCCTGCCTGCTTGGTATCGTGTTTTGGGCCATTGCTGAGAACCGCGTTTCCGCAGACACGGCAAAGGTGACTGCGACACCAGGAGAACCTGCGACCATGGCACAGGCGGCCTCAGAGTCGCTGGAGAAACTCAAGACGCTGCAAATTGAAGGTGTCAGTGCGTTTTCGTCAGAGGAAATTCTTGCCGCGTTACGAATGGACGATCATCTTCGGCACCCTGCCGTGTCCAAACTGCCTCTGCCACAATTCTTTGATGTCGTCTCCGAACGCATCGCAGCCGGCTACATCGAACTCGCCTACTACGATGTGAAAACAAAAGTGTTACCTGCCGCAGCAAACTCATCAGAGGCTGCTAAACCAACGGAGGTATCCGAGTCTGAATCACAGCCTGAAACCGGCTGGAAAATACAGATTCAGGAGGGAGAGCAATACAAACTTGGGCCCGTTCACATTCATGGAGTTTCAGATTCTGTATCGAATCAGCTCCGAAGACTGATCGAAACCGGTTCCGGCGAACCCACCCCAATTATTCAGGATCACACTGGAAAATACTCCACGGATGTCCTTTCCTTCTGGACCGTCGGAGATCCCTGCGCATTGCTGGATCAAAAGCGACAAAAAGCAACAAAGCTGATTGAGGTTTGGCTGGATCACAACGGATTCTGGTTCCCCGAATTTCAGGTCCGTATCGATAAGAATCCAACAACCAGGACACAGGACCTAAGTGTTTCCTTTCAGGAAACGGGCGGACCGATCACTGTTAACAAAGTATTCGTGAAGGGAAACAAAGAAAGTTCCACAGAACAAATTCTGGAACTCCTGCAGCTGAAACCTCCTTTTGCATACAACGAAGCCGTCCGAAATCGAATCAGGGAACAGCTGACGCAAAGCGGTCGATTTTCGGCCGTGGATGTCATTCCGGAAATCCCGTTCGGTCCGAATCAACCGATCGCTGTCACCATTCAGGTTGCAGAATCAGCCAACTTCCCCGGTCTCGGTGCCCCGCTGTCGCCAGAACAATCCTATGCTCTGCGAATCTCTCAATGGCTCAACAACTGGCACACGAGCGACGAAGATATGGTTGTACGGATAGGCAGCTATGTGACGTCCAGCAATCCAGCCGAAAAGACAATCTATAGTTTCGCCCACATCATCAACCAGATGCTGCTTGGTACTTCCCCGCCCCAACAGATCGAGACAACGATTGTGATCTCCCCGGGAAAAGGGTTCCAGATCGAACTTCAGGCATCTTCTGACGATCAGTATCTACTTCCGGCTCGTCAGCTCATCTTCACAGAAAAATTCGCCCAGTTTCAGATTGCGGACTCACATCGTCCGTTTCTACTATCAACTCGCGATACAGGCATCGTCGCAGAGCTCGGCATTAGTCAACAGTTCAACCCAAATGGCGAGCTTCAGTCGCATGGTAAATTTGATTTCGCAATCAATGTCAAACGCAGCCCCTTCTTTCAGTGTTGCCTGAAAACGACGCCTCAATTGATCCTGTCCGAAATCGAATCCATCCGACCAGCCGGGGAGAACGGCAACCTTCTGGAAGCGCGATTCAGGACCAACAATTCAACTGTTGTCTTCGACAGCCAATCCGGTCGGATTCAATCCCTGGAGTTCTACGACGAAGACATCTTCGGTTCCATTCACCTGGAACCAGGAGCACTTGATCGTCAGGTCGCAAGTCTATCCTCACAGCTTGAAGAAGCGGACGTTCGCGAAAGAACGACTCTCGGACTGACAGCTATCGGAAGAGGGCTTGTCCTGGAGTACGCCGATCGGCTCAGGCAGGATGGCCACGAGCTGGACGCTCGGCTGCTGGAAAAGCTGTTCAATGCGTCCCTCTGGTCACGCATCAATGATGTGTTTGTGAAAATGGAAACGCGTCGTTTCAGGATTCCCGCCAAAACAGGCACACCAAACCTGGCGATGCCGTTTGTATCAGACAGTCAGCAACTTTCGACTGCATCTCTGATCCGGACCGACGGGGCAATGGATGACTGGATGCAGGATTTTGACCAAATCATGAAACACGGAGAGAGTATCTCGACAAGTTCAGACGTCGATGAGGCCATTGTACGGGGCCTTCTACGCATCCCGGAGACAAAGGAACTCATACGGGAATTGGTCCGCACAGCGCAATCTCTGGATCAGGAAGAAGTCGAGCGTCTTGCAACCATCATTCAGCAGGGCGAAGTCTTTGGGGCGGGGAAGGGAATCAATATCCGCCCGATCTGCATGGCCCTTCGCAGCATCGACACAACCGACGATACGACGCTGGAAGAAAACCTCGTTCCGGTTGTCGCATCCGGAGTGAAAGCACTGCAACCAGCGGACCGACCAGCCCGCAGAATCCACCCTGCCAGCCGTTCAAAACGATCCGGCGGATTCGATATCGTGCCAAACAGCCTGAAGCCGGATGACCAAAACAAGTCAAAACGCGACGCCTCCAGTGAAAAGAAAAACCCAACCGGAACACTGAAGAACGTACTTACCCCAACAACCCTGAATGGCATCATCGAGTAGAAACAGGCTGCCGGAGCGTCGCGGGTTGGTTCAATCCCGGATCGAATGGCAAGTTGCAACCAGAGGTGGACACCGCCAAAAACAGGCCCCAGACAAAGCATGGTCGCCAATCAAGACTTGCTTAAGCAACAAGGCATGCAGCCGGTTGAGATCAGTATTGATCTCGCGTTTGCATAAACAGCGCTTTCTTTTCGCCCGGCAGGGTGAATTCGAACCCGCAGGATTTGAAAAAACCATCCGAAGAGGTGATCGCCATCACTTCCAGGATGTTTCTCATATGGGCGAGATCAACGCACTTCTGAACCAGTCGCTTGCCGATTCCCCGTCCCTGATAGTCTTCATGCACGGCAAGACTTCTCACTTCGGCCAGCTTGGCGGAATAGATTTCCAGAGCCGCGAAGCCGACCAGCTGATCATTAACCCACGCCACAAAGCCAAACGGAACCAGATCGTAAAGTTCGTCGGTTGTTCGAGGCAGCAGCCGGTTTGCCTGCACAAATCGTTCGACGAATGCTTCCAGGTGGGGAATATCTGCTCGGTGCGCTTCCCGCACCAGAATCCCGTTTTCGTCAGGCGGATACTGCGAATTTACCATCGAGGCTGTCATCGGTGGCTCCACCGGCGTGGACTTGCCGACCCGTTGACCGGCAGACTTTGCCCGACGTTCCTTGCGAGCCTTCGCAGCACGGCTGAGCTTTGTGGCGCGGGGTTTCTTCGCTGTTGCAGCAGCCTTCTTTTTATTTGCAGAGGCTTTCTTGCGCGCCATGGTTTGTGGACCTCGAAATATCCGATACGAAAAAATTCCGGGGAGGCATCATACGCTGACGGAAAGACAACACCTACAGGAGTCTGGCGAAAGAACTCGCGATTCTCACCGGAGAATCAGGCGCAGCCGGTTGATAGCCGTTCTGCCTGCCCGCTGTCGAAATATCGCCAGATTTCCAGTCATGCTGACATCAAAAACCTCAAAACTGTTCGCATCGGCAACGGCCACTTCACCACGCTTCATGCGAATCCCGGTGTTCGTCGATTCGTCCGTGTGTGGTGAAGAAAGCAAAACGCAATCTGCCGCTCCGGTTGCCAGCAAATGAGAGGCCGCCTGCTCAGCCAGCATCGCAAACGATTGTCCGGATGTCTCCGAAGGCCCCGCATCGACAATCGATTTCAGGAAGTTCAAGTCCGCGTAGATACTTGCAGACGCGAGGCACTTCGCGTGTGCGTGTTCTTCAGTAAACCAATGTGCGATCAGCCCGCCCGTTGTGCTTCCTTCCACACAGGCCACCCGCTTGCCGTGTTGAACCAACAGGTTCCCCACAACCTGATGCAGTTCAAGATCGCCTTCCGTGTAAATGGCGTCGCCCAGATGTTCAAGAATTTCGGCGCGGACGTCCTCGGCCAGACGCTGGCTGGTCATCGCATCTTCTGCACGAGCGGTGATCCACAATGAGATCACGGCTTCACTGGCTGTGATGCCCACTTCCGGATTACGTCCTCTTGCGGTCAGTTCCCCCAGCATTTTTTCAACGTCCGATTCACCAAATCCGAAACTGCGAATCACCTTTCGCGTGATCACGGTGTTGCTCGCAACCAGATTCGGACGGACCTGCTGCTCAAACATCGGCTTCATTTCTGCCGGTACGCCCGGCATGACAGCAATCAGGCATCCATCGGGATGAACCAATCCTTCCGCATCCGGCTCAATTCGCATGATAAGCCCGGGGGCAGTGCCACAGAAGTTCTGGATCATTTGAGCCGATTCGGGCCGCTGAGCCTGCCGATGATTGCGATTTGGCATTTCTCTGCCCCTCGCGGCAAAGAGTGCTTTAATCTGCTCCAGCGCCTGCTCATCAGTAATCAATGCTTGCCCGAATGCTGCCGCCAGCGCGTCGCGTGTGATGTCGTCCAGTGTCGGCCCGAGTCCTCCGGTAATCATGACTACGCGGGATCGGGTGGCCGCTTCCCGAAATTCAGCCGTCATCGCAGCCATATCATCGGCCAGTGCGGTATGACGCGTTACGGTCCAGCCCAGCGCTTCAAGCTCACGACTCAGCCACTGACTGTTCGTATCCAGTTTCGAACCGCAGGTCAATTCGGATCCAATGGCAATGACTTCAGCGGACATGATTTATCTGGCTCAGTACACGGAAGGAATGGAGATGACTTTGGACGCCGAGGCAAAAGCGTCAACTGTAAACGACTGAACAGAAACAGGTCCGGACGTTAACAGGATCGGAAGTGGCGGCAAGCGATCGGCCGCCATCGGACATCGGCAATAAATGCCGGGGGCCTGACAGATTCGCCGATTTGTGGGCCAGATACCGAACCTGGATTCGCGTAAGGTGTTGCAGCATCACACTTCTGGCGGGTTCAAAGCCGATCTGGGTGTTGCTCCGATTTCTTCGGTGTGAGACACTTCCGCGTCAATCCCATCCGTTCATCTGTTGGAATTTGCATTCGTACGGAAGTCATCCAGTCATGTCGGAACCAGTCCCATCGGACGAGAATCTGAAACGCGTTCGAGAAAAGGTTATGCAACTGGCTCGAGAAATCGAGCAGATGTCCGGCCAGAATATTCCCCCGCAGATTTACTTCCAGGAATTCCTGACGCGTGTCGTCACCGCGATCGGCGCGAGGGCAGGCGCTGTCTGGATGATTGAAGATACTGGACGGCTCGGCATGGCCGCTCAGGTCAATCTCGATCAAACCGGACTGCGCGAGGTACCCGGTGCGCTTCAGCTGAACGAAAAGCTCCTCAGCGAAGTCCTGCAAACCGGCGAAGCGCGCACGATCGCCCATGGAGGCGAAGCAAAACTACCCACCGAGCATGTACTGGTTCTTTCCGCACTCCACAAGGAGAAGAATTGCGTTGGTGTGGTTGAACTGTTTCAGCGGCCGGATGTTCCCGAAAAAGCACAATCCGGTTACATGCAGTTTCTCGAACAGATGTGCGGATATGCCTCTCGATTCATCGAAGGGAAACGCAAAAATCAGCCCGAAACAGCTGACGCGAAGAACCAGTTCTGGACGGATTTCGAACAGTTCACCCTGCGTATTCAGCGGACACTCGACGAGCAGGAAGTGGCGGATGCAGCCGCCAGTGACGGACGCAGTCTTCTGGGCGTCGACCGCTTCAGTGTCGTCGTGCGAAAAGGTCGCAGCACAACCGTGCGCGCGGTCAGCGGGCAAAGTTCGGTCAACCATCGTTCGAACCTGATTGTTGCGATGGCAAAGCTTGCCCAGCGCGTGATCGAAATGGGCGAGACGCTCGTCTACACAGGCAAAATCGATGGGCTTCCACCACAGATCGAACAACCTCTCGCGAACTTCGTTCAGGAGAGCGGATCTCGCATGGTGATGCTTGTGCCGACTTACGAAAGTGAGCCGATGGTACACAAGCAGGGCGAAGAAGAAGAACGAAAACGGCGAGTCAAGCGGCCCAAAGCAACCGGCTGCATTGTTGTGGAACAAATTGCCGAATCGGAAGTGTCTTCACAACTCGAACAGCGTGCCGAACTGCTCGCCGATCACATCGGTGCCGCATTGTGGAATGCACGTCAACATTCCCGTATCCTGGGTATGAAGCTCTGGAAGATTCTCGGCACGGGCATGGAGTGGTTCCACGGCCGAAAGCTGGCGATCACACTGGCCGTTCTCACGGGCATCGCATTGATTGCTGCGGCCGGCACATTCTATCGGCTGGAGTACCCCGTCGATGCCGAAGGCAAACTGATGCCGAAAGAGCAGTACGCCGTGTTTGCAAAGTGGGACGGCGAAATCACCCGCGAAGGCCTGAAGGTCAGAGGGGGAGAACGCGTCAAAGCAGGTCAGGTGCTGGTCGTCATGGTGAATGACGAACTGGACGAACAAATTCGGTCCGCAGAAGCAGAAGTGCGAAAACAGGATCAACTGAAGGTCCTGAAGACTTCAGAGCTTGCCGGCGCCAGAAGCGCCGTCCAGCGTGATGGAAGTCGGGGAGAAGACGTCGTCGCCCGCATCAGCGTCGAACTCACCCGCGCGCAGGCAGATCTGGAAATCGCAAAGAATCAGTTGAGCCTGCTTGAGAATCGAAGACAGGAAAAACTCACCATCGTTGCTTCGCATGATGGTATTATTCCGAACTTCCAGCTGCGGCAGATGCTGGAAGACCGACCTGTGCGACAAGGCGATCATCTGTTCGACATCATGAATGATGAAGGCCAGTGGCATATGGAACTGCTCGTACCAGAAAAGCGTATGGGGCATATCCTGCGGACTCAGCGGAGTCGTCTGGAAAGTGGCAAGTCACCGGAAGAATCGCTCCGAATTCCCGGCAACTTTTATCTGGCCACTCAGCCGGATAACGACAAACTGAAATGTCATCTGACAAGCATTGCAACGCGTTCCACCACAGACACGGAGATGGGAACAGCGTTTGAACTGCTCGCCGAAGCCGACGACGGTCAGGAACTGCCCGAAAAACGAATCGGAGCAGAAGTCACCGTTCGAATTTACTGCAATGAAACGTCGCTGGCCTACTATTGCTTCGGCGACGTCTACGACTTCATCCTGAAATACCTGTGGCTGTAAGCGATTCAGCAGAAGCGGGCTATCCCGCGTCTGTTTTGCTGACCAGACGATTCCAGCCCAATCCCGCACCAAAGCGGTAAGCGCCAGGGCAGGATGAGGTGCATGCGGTGCGTCGTCTCGAAATGCACAACGCATGAATTTCGACCGAATTGTGCCCGGAGTCTCGCCTGCCGGGCGATCGTCGATTACGATCGGCGTTCCCGCATGCTCACCCATGACGCCAGCTCCTGTAGAGATGATGCATCAACGTCGGCGTATGGAATGAGCCTGCGGTGCACAGTAGTTTTATGCGCCGGACTATTCTGGCAGGCAGGACGATTCTGCGATTTCCTTCCCAGGTGGATGATGTTCACTATGTTTCGAATGCTGATTGTCTGTGTCGCTGTATGCGTGCTGAATTCATCGTCAACACGGTCGTTTCCCAAAGGAAAAGACACGTCCAGTGTTCTGGTTGAAGCTGAGAGTTTCACCCATCCCGGCGGATGGAAACTGGACACTCAGTTCATTCGCGAAATGGGATCGCCTTACATGCTGGCCCACGGATTGGGGCAACCTGTGAAAGACGCCAACACCACCGTGACTCTTCCGGAAGCAGGCACATGGCGCGTCTTCGTCCGCACGAAAGACTGGGTCGCTCGATGGAATGCAAAGGGTCAACCCGGACGGTTTCAGGTCCTGATTGACGGGCAGGCGTTACCGGAAACTTTTGGGACACGAAGTGCGGAATGGTTCTGGCACGACGGCGGAACATTTGAAACGACAAAGACCGAAATACAAATTGCTCTGCATGATCTGACCGGCTTCGACGGTCGGTGCGATGCGCTCTATTTCACGAAATCCGGCGAGGCACCGCCGAACATTTCCGAGCCACTGGCTGCATGGCGTCAAACACAGCTTGGGTTGGACAAAACACCAACAAAGCGAGACGGCTACGATCTGGTTGTTGTTGGCGGTGGATACGCCGGAATGGGCGCAGCGATTTCCGCTGCTCGAATGGGCTGCAAGGTCGCACTCATTCAGGATCGGCCGGTTCTTGGCGGTAACGGAAGCAGTGAAATACGCGTCTGGGCCATGGGCAATATCCGACGGGGCAAATTTCCACGGATCGGTGAGATTGTTGAAGAGTTCTGCGACCATGCAACGAAATCGCCCGGACGGTACGAAGAATTTGAAGACGAAAAGAAGGAAGCCATTGTTCGCGCAGAAAAGAACATCGATCTGTTTCTGAATCATCACGCTTATCAGGTGAAGACCAGCGAAAAGAAAATCGTTTCTGTCACCGCATTCGATACCCGTACCAGCGAACATTCGGAGTTTCAGGGTCGCCTGTTCTGCGATAGTACAGGGCATGGAACGATTGGCTACCTGGCAGACGCCGACTGGGACATGGAAGACAAAGGTCGGATGGGAATGAGCAACATGTGGGCCTGGGACGAAATCGACCAGACGACGCAGTTCCCGGAAACTCCATGGGCTCTGGACCTGAAGATGGACGACTTTCCTTACCCTCGGGACCACCACGGTCAATGGTTCTGGGAAAGCGGATTTGACAAGGATGCCATTGGCGATGCAGAAGGTATTCGCGACCACAATCTCCGTGCGGTCTACGGTGCATTCAACGCCATGAAAAACCGTGATGGAGCAGACCAGCATCAAACCGCCATCTTGACGTGGGTTGCCTACATCGGCGGCCCCCGCGAATCACGGCGTCTGATGGGAGACGTTGTGCTGACCAACGAAGACATTGTTTCCAAACGTGACTTTCCGGATGGATGCGTGCCCAGCACGTGGTCGATCGATCTGCACTATCCCAAAGAACAGTACGCAGACAAATTCCCGGATAATCCGTTTATCAGTTATGCCGTTCACGATCGATCCGTCGACCGCCAATATGGTTACCCGGTCCCGTACCGATGTTTCTACAGCCGAAACATTGAGAACCTGTTTATGGCGGGGCGAAATATCAGTGTGACACATGAAGCGCTGGGAACGACTCGCGTCATGAAGACTTGCGGCATGATGGGTGAAGTGGTTGGTCGCGCTGCCAGCCTTTGCGTGCTGCATGAATGCCAGCCGCGGGATGTTTACAATCGCTATCTGGCCGAACTGATTGACCTGCTCAATTTGCCCGGAAAAGCGCATCGGGATACGGTTTACGAGCCTGTAAAAATTCCGGACGATGCGATGGAACTCGCCAGTTCCACAGGGCCGATGCCCGGACTCGATCCAAAGAAACTTCCCGGCCTTGTGATCGACGATCGTCAGGCAGAAAAAACCGGCCCGTGGACCGAAGGCACGGGACTCCGGGGCTTTGTGGCATTTGGCTATCTGTATTCAGGAAACAAAGAATCGGCCATTCGTTATAAGTTCGACGCTCCCGCCACCGGCAAGCATGAGATTCGTCTGGGATATCTGAACCACGAAAATCGCGCATCGAATGTGAAGGTGAGAGTCACGATTGGCAGCATGACTGTCACGAGAGAAATTAACATGAAGGAACCCGCGCCGCTGGAAAACAACTTCATCAGTCTTGGAGTTTTCAGCGCGAAAGAAGGTGATCCCTGCATCGTCGAAATCAATGGCATGCATGTGAATGGAAACATGCATGTCGACGCTGTCCAGGTCCTTCCTGCCGATTAAGTCAATGGCGGGCAGGCTGATCATTGTCTACCGCGTTTTCGTCTTTGTCGCGATCGTCCTGCTGATTCACATCCAGCACCGACAGTGGCAAATCGAAATGCTGATCGCCGAAAGAGATCTGTCGCGGCTGTTACCGCTGGTACAGGATGTCTTCCCCGACGCAGCATCCATCACCCCGGCCAGCCCGGCAGAAAAAGCAGATTCCGGCCTCGAAACCATGGGCAACCTGCTTGCAATCGAGAACCGTGACGGCGAGCTCTCGGGTTACGCCGTCCGAACATCTCCGGCAGCTGATCATATCATTGGCTTTTCCGGGCCAACAGATGTCCTCGTGACTGCAGATACAAAAGGACGCATTCGTAAAGTCAAGATCCTGAGCAGTCTGGACACTCGAGACCATGTTCAGGAAATCCTGGACAATCAGTATTTCCTGCCTGCGTTTGGTTCTCATTCTCTGCAGGACATGCGCCGCGCTCCGCAGGTGGAAGCAGTCTCCGGTGCAACACTCACATCCCTGGCAATCCTGGAAAGTCTTCAATTCGCTTTGAACGAAGACCCATCGTCAGAAAACAGCCCAGACGGGAAACTCACCCATCGCAGTGAAGTTTCGCTGAAATTTCCCGAGCCACCACAATTGAAGGATGTGCAGATCATTTTTCCGGAGGCAAATTCCGTCTCCGCTTCGAATCAGTCCGGTCCCGGCAAATGGATCGTGACAAACGCCTCAGGAATCATGCTGGGACACAT
>JAGQQE010000135.1 GCA_020426345.1 Planctomycetaceae bacterium | reverse complement strand
CGGCGACGGCGATAGACAGTCCGGTACCGTTGTCGAAGGAATCGAACCCCTGATTAGTTCCGCTATACAGCCATGTCACGGCCATATCGCCAGCAGCGAGGACATCATCGCCGGTACCACCCCGGTAGACACCATCGCTGAGGTTTGAAGCGTTGACGGTGTCATTTCCACCGGCCGCATCAACTTCTGCGATGCCGGTAAGGATGGTGTTGGTGAAGTCGAGAGTTCTGCTGTAGTTGGTGTCACGAATGATGGTATCACCGAGCCCGATGAATTCCTCAACCCCGTTGTCGTACCCATTGACTCCGATGATGGTACCCGTATTGACTCCGATGGCCCGGTCTATGCCCGCGCCGCCTTCGATGGAATCAAAACCGTTGGCTGCGCCCGAATACAGAAATGCGTCATCGCCATCGCCACCGTCAAGCACGTCGTTTCCAGTACTGCCGATGATGATATCGTTACCACTGAGGCCGATAATTGTGTCATTGCCACCATTGCCAACGATCAGATCCGAATCGGAAGTTCCTGTCAGATTCTCACTGTAGTTGCTGCCAACGATTACATTTTGATAGGCGCCTCTGAATGTTCCGTACTCCAGCAGTCGCTCAAATTGCTCGAATCCGGTGAGGCTGAAGCCAAGGGTCGAGAACACGAACGTCGAGTCTGACAGACCGTTGTCCAGATGGGTCTGATAAGCAAGAAACTCTGCTTCTACGGCCGAATTCGTCGCTTCTTCCAGCGACACCACAATTTGAACCAGATTACCTGTGCCAGCACCTCCCGTGATCAGCTGACCGCGATCTCCTGGTTCCACAGTGACGGGGCCGGAGTTTGTGACCGTGACCTGGGTCACCACAATTGTTTCGTTGCCCGCCTCATCCACAACTCGCAGAGCCACGTCCTGCTGGAATGGTGCCGTTGATCCCAAATACGCCGTCGCATCATAGACACCATTTGCATTGATATCCCATCCGTTGTTGGCAACACCCGACAAACCATCTGTGGAAGCATCTCCGCCCAGTTGGACGATGTTGCCTTCTTCGACCGTAAACGGACCACTGTGGATGGCTGTCGGTGCCGTCTTATCAATTCGCACGGTCAGTATCTGGAGCGCTTCGATGTTTTGTGCAAGATCGACTGCCTGATAAGTAATTGTGTGAATCCCTTCGTTCGACAGCAGAATGGTCTGCGTGTTACTGAACGTTATCTGCACGGGACCACCGTCGATTGAATACATCAGCCCGGAGACTCCGGAACCTCCGGTATTGTCTGTAGCCGTCAGGACAACCTCAACGTCGGTCCTGTTCCAGCCAGCGGAATTGGGCGCGACAGATGGTGTTGCAATGGTTGTCGGCGCGATGGGATCGGCTGCAGCAACGATGAGTCCTCGATTGATCAGGTTGTTGCCTTCGTTCACTTCCGTAATCAGATTGCCCGGGTCGACAATGACCTGAATGTCTCGCAGCCCAGCTCGACCACTGGTGTCAAAGTCCACACTCACTGTCTGGCTGGTGCCGACCGCAAGGCCGGGAACCGTCACTTGTCCAATCATTTGAGAACCATCAAGGAACCGTACGGTAAAGGCATCGGATGCTTCGTCGCCGTCGTTGTGAACCGTCGCGAAGATCGTCACGCTGTCGCCTTCGGTCGGTGTGTCGGACGAATACGTAATGTCGCTCGGCACGAGGTCCGGGTGATCCCCAACGAGGAACTGAATGAAGTCCCGGTTGTTGTTTTCTTCGGATTCTCCGATCAGATTGCCTTCGTCAACGACAATCTCCAGCAAATGGAAACCATCGCCAACCGGAGCGTTAAACGTGAACGACCAGGTGCCGCTTTGTCCGGCGCCCAGATCCGTCGGAGTGGTCGCGGCACTGCCAATGACCATGCCGTCGATTCGCAGTTCGGCCGTTACGCCCGTTGCTGACGCCAGTCCACGGTTTTGCACCGGTACAGATACGGTCACGCTGTCGCCGGCCCCTGGATTTGAATCTGACAGGGCAAAGTCTTCTGCGCTGATCTGCAGATCGGCAAGCGGCGTGGCCAGAACCTGCAGATTCTTCGACGCCTGATTGTTCGTTTCCAGAAGCTCCGTTACCGCAGATCCGGAATCAATCACAATACTGACGGAATGCGGTCCAACAGTGTTGAATGACGCTGGCAGGGTCACTGTGGTGGATTCACCCGCAGCCAGAGTTGCAATATGCACGGTACCGAACGCGACGCCATCCCTGAGGAACTGGACATCAAAGTGATCAGCTGCGATCTCGCCCGTATTGCTAACCGACATGCTCACATCGAACAATTGATTCACCAGTGGCGTGCTACTGGATAGTGTGATCAGATTCGCCTGCAATTCGGCAACTGGATTGTGAACTTCAATCGTCTCAACCCACGAGTTGTTTGTTTCATCCGACTCAACAATCGAGTTGTCGGCATCTACAACGACAGAAATCTGTCGCGATCCACTCGTCCCCGGATTCGCCTGAATGGACACAAACTCCACGCCACCATCCGCTGCCACAGAGGGCACCTCAACGGCGCCCAGAGGGCTGCCATTATCAAAGAATCGCACCAGAACATTTGTCGCAGCGCTGCCGCCGGTGTTCACCACCTTCGCTGTCAGAGTTACCAGATCGGTAGTTGCCGGAGTTTCATCCGAAAACTGAAGGTCCACTGCGATCAGATCCGGAATGGCTTCCAGTACAGTCACAGACAGTGCACCAGTGTTGTTGGTTTCGCTGTTCTCGATGACCAGATCGGCTTCGTCTACCCGCACGCTGACGGTATGAACTCCCGGTGACGCGAATGCGTGTGTAATCGCGACATCCGTAAAAGTCTGTGATGTTAAATTGTGAATCGCCTGACTACCGATCAGGATGGCTCCGTCGTAGAAGTCGACCGACGTTGTCCCCGTAAAGTCGTCACTACCCACGTTGTAAACTCGGGCGCTTAGTGTGACCAAACCGTTGATGATTGGCGTCGCATCAGAGGAAGCAACCAGCCCGTTGTTTGTCACCAGGTCGATCCCCCCCGAAGGGGCCGTGACCGTGAATGGCAGCGCCAGGATTGTGCTGGTGGTCACATCAGAAACGGTCACCTGGGCGACATAGTCGCCAGGAGCCACAGGGGAGTCGAAAGTCAGCGAAAACGTGCCGGTACTGTCCGTGAAACCGGTTTGGGTTAGTCCAGTACCCGACACACTGACGCTCACCGTGGCACCTGCAGCGGGCCCGGCCGCATTCAGGCTGGAAAAGTAAGATGCTGTTCCGGACAGAGTCAGCGATGTTCCTGGCGCAGCGCTGCCTGCTGATAGCGAACCCGCCAGGTCGATCACGGTGTGGACGGCACTGTCCACCAGGATCGACCGGGTTGCCACATTGTCAGATTCGATGATCTCCGCAATCAGGTTGTCGGGATCAATTTCAACGCGGAAGACGTGCACTCCATCAGTCGCCAGGTCGATATCCGCGCTGACGCTGGCCGTTCCACCTGCCGTAATCAGCGGGATCGTGTATGTCTGCAGCACACGCTCGCCTGTCACCGGCTCGACAATGGTCAGTCGCACGGGGACGTTGATGGCATCGTGCAGCGAACTGTTATGCACCGTGGCGGAAGCTGTGACTGTCTGCCCAACGCCCGGATGATCATCCGTCAACGAGATCCCGGTCGCATCCATATCCAGACCACCGCTGAGAACCAGGATCTGACGAGTGGCTGAACTGGTATTTCCGGCAACGTCAACGGCTGCCACCTCCACAGTGACCTGTCCGAGTCCCTCGTCGCCCGTCAGCAGGCGGCTGTAGGAATAGCCGGGCAGACTATTGCGAGTGGCAGGTTGTCCGCCAATCCGAACAATTGTGCTGTTACTCAGGGTTTCAGATGAATCGAATGTCACCGTCAGAACCGTGCCGACATCGGCGGGACTGTGATCCGGAGTGATGTTTGTAACCACAGGGTCCGTGAAATCCAGCGTCGTGATGACGGTGGTTGTGCCAACACCACCGTCGAGACTGGTCGCGGTTATCACGACATCGACTGCGCCCTCTGTTTCCGTTCCTGTAACGGTGTAGGTGAACGTATACAGCGATCCGTTTTGAGCGGAAAGGACTGCTGAATGACCATCGATGACAACCGTGGGCGTTGTGAGCAGGGGTACGTCGACTTCAAAAGTGATCGAAATCGCATCGGCCGCTTTCGCCGGATTCGGTCCGACATCCACATTGGTAAAGACGGGAGTCGTCTGACACTGTTGCCCGGAATCCGGGATACTGCCTGCATTCAGTGTCATCGAATCCAGGTCGAACGCGGCCGCCAGATAAAGTCCGTTGCCGAGATCCAGGCCGGTCTTGGTAAGGAAGTCACAAACACGGCTATCGAACTGCAGAATCTCAAATGCGTCGCCATTGACGGGGACAAAACCATTGACAATGGAGACCTGAAGTGTGCCGTCCAGGATAGCTGTTCCAGTCACCAACAAACGATCGCTGTCGGTACCCGGTGCTGTTCCGCCAATGTCAATCGCGACGATACCGGCCGTTTCGTTCTGAAAGTCGCCATCAATAGTCAACAGGCCGATCGTATGGCCGACCTGAACACGTCCGGATGTGTTGACGACATCGGCCCCGACAACCCCGTCACCGCTTAACGTTGTGGAAGTCAGCAAATGCAGACGATGGCTGGCTAGTCGCCCAGTCCCTCTTGCCGCTATCTGGACGCCCTGTATATCTGTCTGGGCGGCGAGCGTCCCGACATTGACGATTCCGTCCCTTTCACCCGTCAGTGAAGACGCCTGAAAGAGATTGCCGTGCGTCCAGCTTTGCAGAAGCGGCATACTCACGATGCTGCCGTTTCCGAATCCGTCCGAATCAGCTGCCGAGACGGCGACCGCTCCGGTTGTGATTTCCAGCAGTGCAGGCAGGTTTACCACGCCGCCGTTCCGGGCTCTGAAGGCCACGTTACCGTGTCGCCTTGTCCCGTCAGCGACGGTGACGGAAGGAAATTCCAGGCGGCTGCCAGCACCGTCCGCGAGAATTACTGAGGCAGAATCTGTCGTTCCGCCGATTCTTTCCATTGCCGGAAAGGTCAGAACATTTCCCCCGCTCGCAAGCAGGCTTACGTTCACCGTGGTCTGCAGCGAATCAACATTCACTGTTCCGCCATCACCCCATGTCAAAGATGATGATCCGAACTGGTTGCCGTCTATCCAGTATTGCAGGCTGGACAGGTCGATCAGGCTTCCCGCATCAAACGCGGAGATGACCGTCGTTCCGTTGACATTGTCAATGACGGACGACATGTCAATGACCCCGCCATTCCGTGCTCTGATTTCCGTTGCGCCATGACGATTGGTGCCGTCCATCGTCGTCAGTACAGGGAACTCAATACGACTGTCGGAGCCCTCAGCAAGAACCAGTGCAGATGTGTCGCCGCCCCCCTGCATGGCTGTGAGCGCCGGGAACACCAGCGTGTCTCCGGTGTTCGACACGATCCCCACACTGCTGATCGTATGAAGACTGTCGACCGCAACGAACCCGCCTAGTCCCCACGTCACAGACGAATGATTGAACTGATTCCCGTCCGTCCAGGTCTGAAGGCTCGACAGATCAATCAAACTGCCCGCATCGAATGCCGAAACCAGTGTGGTGCCGTCCAGATTGTGAACAACGGCAGACATATCGATCACGCCGCCGTTGCGGGCCCTGAGGTGAGTTGCCCCATGGCGATTGGTGCCGTCCATCGTGGTCAGTACAGGAAATTCTATCCGGCTGCCAATTCCGTCGGCAATCAGAACGGCTGTCGTATCCGACCCTGCACCCATATGTGTCAACGCGGGGAACACCAGCGTTTCGCCGGTATTTGCGGTGACGCCGATACTGTTCATCGTCAGTAAAGAATCAACGTTTACCACTCCGCCGTTGCCCCAGGTTACGGACGATGACCGATTCTGATTCGCATCGGTCCACGTCTGCAATCGGGAAAAGTCGATGAGACTCCCCGGGTCCATTGCGCTGACCTCCGTTGTCCCTGACGGAATCGTCACAAGGTTGCTGAGGTCAATCACTCCGCCGCCCGTCGTCTTGATGGCCACGCGACCATTTCGTCCGACGCCGTTCAGCGATGTGATCCCCGTCAGCTGCAGTTTGCTGCCAGCTCCGTCGGCCAGCAGATTGGTGTCACCGTCTGTTGCCGCCGCGTAGCTTGTGGCATTGGGAAGTTCAATCACCCCTCCGTTGTTCGCGATCAGGCTTGTCACGCTGAGTGTTGTCGGCCCCGTTCCCAGAAACGTCGCACTCGGGCCCGAAACTGTCAGGGTCGCATTCGATCCGGCAAACGCGCCATGAACGACTGATGTGGCCGTCACCGACAGTGATCCGCCGGAGAGATTAAGTGACTCACTGCTGGTCAACGAGCGAATTGTTGTGTTGGTTCCTGAATGTGTAACGGTAATGTCTCCGGCGACGTTGATTACGACATCATCGTTTGCCCCGGGAAGAGTGTCGCCGCTCCAGTTCAGCGGATTGGTCCACTGGAAGTCACCTGCATCCCCGTCCCAGTACACGGACGGAATCAGTTCAACACCTGCAGATACAACGTTGCTGAAGTTGTCGGTGGTGTCTTCGGCCTGAACAAGAAACGTGTGTGTTCCTGCCGCGAACGTCGCCGGAGCCGTAATGCTCCAGCCATCCGTACCATCCGTGTCCATTCCAAATAACTGATCGATGCCGGTGTCCAGCAGGCCGTTTTCATCCGTGTCGTGATAAAACCGTACGGCAGCCACATTGAGATTCGGATCACTTACCCCTTCAGCCGTCAGCGTCAGATCAGCGCTCTGCAGAATTGGATCCGGCGAGGCACCCAGTGTTGCGATGACAGGAGGATCGTCGCCAATAGCACCCAGAACCAGACTACCTGCGCTGTAAGTCGGATACAGAATCTGATTGCCGGGCAGGCTGAGTCCGTTCATGGCATCGAAGTCACCTGTTCGTGAACCAAACGTCAGAATTTCAAAAGCATCACCATCAGCCGGAGCGAATCCATTCACCAGCGAGATGTTCAATGCGCCGCCCAGCGTCATTGTTCCGGATACGTTGAACTGATCGAACTGTGTACCTGCCGTCAGTCCGCCAATCTTCAGAGAAAGCGATCCGCCGGGGAGTTGTTCGAATTCCCCGTTCAGCGTCAGCCCTCCGGTCAGGTTGCCATGCGAGCCTCCGATTCGAAGGTTGGTTCCGTTAACCAGATCGGCATCCAATGTACCCACCGCAGCAAATGTGGCTCCGGAAAGTACGTTCAGCTGACCGGCTGACACAGATCCGGATTCCGCAAAGATCGACACTCGCTGGGAAACATCATTCGCCCCGACTCCCAGTTCGACATTGCCCGAGTCCATCGCCTGAATGGTCAGATACCAGACGGAATGTCCCTGATTTCCGGCGTTACCTTCCAGCACCTGCAGCCCAGACAAATCAATGAGACTGTTCAGGCCGGTGGCGAGAATCGTGCTGTTGTTCACCGTGAGTCCGTGGTATTCCGCTACACCAGACACATCCAGCACGCTGCCTGCGGATGCGTAAAGACTGGTTCCTCGTAGAATCGTCAGGGATGACAAATCAATCCGGCCAACATCGGCCGTTGTCATACTGTTCAGAGAATTCCCCGTCACCTCGGTCAGAGATTGGAGATTGATCAGACTGTCCGTCCCCAGAGCATCCTCGCCGGATGATGAGTAATTGACCTGCAGCGTCGAGGTCTGGACGTTACTCAAATCAACAAGACCGCCGCCAAGAGCTTCTACGATGGAAAAGAAGACGGTATGGCCCTGTGACCCGGCGGCTCCGACAAACGAAGTGAGACCGGACAGATCCAGTACGCTGCCCTGACCATCCGCTCGAAGGTTTCGAGTGGACCCGAGGCCGCCGTCGTAGACTGTTGCGCTGGACATGTCCAGAACAGCACCGTTAGTGGCCTGAAATCCAGTCTTCAGGATGGTGCCGACAATTGGAGCATCAACCTGCCCGGGACCAGACGCGACAAAGTTGGCTCCCTGCCCGGCACCAGCGATTTCTGTCAGGCCCGTGAGATCTAAGCGGCTGGGTACGCCCATGCCATCGGCTCCGCTGACACTCACCCACGTCTGGTTGCTGATGGTGACGGTCGACGACAAATCGACCAGTCCGCCATTGATCGCTTCGATGGTTGAATAGAACGTTGTATGACCCTGAGTTCCCAGAACACCGGCAAATGACGTCAGTCCGGAAAGATCCAGCACGCTGCTTTCGCCATCGGCACGCAGAATGTTGGCGGCGTTGAGGCCACCGTCATACGACGTGGCGCTCGACAGATCCAGCGTCGCCCCGGCCGAGGCAATCAGTCCTGCCGTTTGAATCGTATTGACAATCGGCGCATGGATGATGCCGACATCTGCGGCCCACAGCACAGACCCACGTCCAGTTCCGGCCAGGTCCGTCATGGCGGCCAGGTCCACCCGGCTTGCTACGCCCTGACTGTCCTGACCACTGGCTCTGATGTAGGTCTGATTCCCGACACTCACAGCACCAGATAAGTCGACTCGGCCGCCGCCGTATGCATTCACGTTGGTATAGAAGACCGTATGGCCCTGAGTTCCACTTGTTCCGTTGAACGCCGCAAGTTCCGACAGATCAATGAGGCTACCTTCGCCATTGGCTTCGATCGTTGTATGGACACCGCCGTTGGTCGCGAACACCGTGCCGGGACCGAACAGCAGTTCTCCTCCGCTTGTAGCGCGCAGATTTGTTGTATTGATCGTCGCCCCTGCAGAAAAATTCAACACGGCGTCCGAGCCGATGGCTGTCGTGGTGCCCCCCGTGATGGTCGTCGCCGCCGAAATGATGGAAGGCGCTGCCACCGTGAGATTGGTCAGATAGAGGTTGAGGCTTTCCGAACTTTGCAGACTGTTGACAAAAACATTTCCAGTGACTTCCACGGTGATATCACCAGCGACATCAATCGAAACATCGTCGGCTGCTCCCGGAAGAACGTCACCACTCCAGTTCAGTGGATTGGTCCACTGCAAGTCACCCCCATCGCCGTCCCACATGACTGCTGATAACAGCGTCCTGGTCTCCAGAGTCTGCGTTGCAATGACGGGCCCGCTGCCAGGAGCCCTTTTCAATCCTGCATGGGTTCTGCGCCGCTGCTTCCGACTTCCGGCTAACTTTGTAAGTTCACGCAGAAATGTTCGCACGGTCATTCTTCACCCTTTCGATTTCATCGCGCAGGAATATGTGAATCGCAACATTGGCAGGGACTGTCAGTGTTCAGCAACGGTGCAGCGCACAGGTGTGGTTTCACAGCAGAAGCTCAGCCCGCGCGCAGCGTGAGCCTTACCACGCATGGGCATCTGAAATTGCCCACGAGTAGCGCTTCATAAGTCATGAGCCGATTCAAATTTGCGTTTTGAAAACAATTCGGACCAACACAGACTTTTTTTTGGAAATTGTTTCGCAATGATGTTGGCTTGTGACCACGTATGAGTGCCTGTGCAGTCGAAAGACGGACAGGAGATATGAGCGACACCTGCAGGTCTGAATACGCCCTGCCTGGACAGTTACCTGCCTGGACCATTACCTGACTGAGCGAAGCTTCTTCAGACTGTGTCGTTCCAAAGCGTTTCACGAACTCAAACCAGAGGGCCCTCAAATGTCTGGTAGTGCGAGTGTTCCGGAAACCTCGGTTGACCTGGCGGAAGCTTACGTGAGCAGTGATGATTCACGGGCGGCCGATCGTCTTTATCACAGACATCGCGATGCAACGTTGAAGCTTGCTGCCAGCGGCATGTCGAATCAATTGCAGGTTCGCGTGGATCCGGAAGACGTTTATCAGTCTGTGAGTCTGATTCTTCTTCGCGGATTGAAGAAACGACAATTTCGACTGGTGCGTGCCGGAGACCTGCGGGCGCTGTTAGCAAAGCTCACGCATCGCCGGATTCAGAAGAAAGTCGAACAGAATACGGCGGAGAAACGCTCATTCTACAGAGAAACAACTCTTAGCTCGGGCAACCAGCCTTATGTCGCCGGGCGACTTGAGCATGTCACGTGCACAGAGCAATACGATGCGACACTGCTGCTGTCGCGCCTGCAGGATCCGCTGCACCGAAAAATTGTTCGAATGATAATGGACGGTATCCCGTTGGCAGAGGTAGCTGCCTCCTGTGATTGTTCGATGGCGCGAATCCGGCAGGTGCTGCGTCAAATTTCCCGGAGCAGGATCGCGGCAACTCACCATGAATCCTGACCATATTCTGGATGCTTTCGATGCTGCATGGGCTGCCGCTGAGAAAGCGTCAGGCATTCCGCCTCGGATTCAACAGTTCCGCTTGCCTCAGGATGATCCTCACGAAGCCGAACACTTCCAGAACCTCGTCGAGATTGATCTTGAGTACCGCTGGCGGCAATGCCCTGCCGAACAGGAAGCTGCGTCCGACAAGTCAGCAACACCGTCCCTCCGTGACTACGTCCCGCCCGGAGCTGATTCGAAGGCCTGCAGAATTTTCTCTCCCGCGTTTGTCGCCGACGCGTACCGGGCCGCACTGCAGAATGGACAAACGGCAGCCCATTCAGACTATCTTCCATTTGCCTTTGATCAGGACCGAGCCCGTCAGCTTCTGGGCAGGGTCGATGCCGATCAAGAGGCTGGTGGTCCGGAAACTGGCCGAATCGACAGGGACAGGTTCTGGCTGAGAAAGATCAACAAGAAAGGTTGGCCTTCTCTGCCGGACTATGATGTGATGGCGGTTCTGGGTCGCGGAGGCAAGGGAATCGTCTACAAGGCGCGGCAATTGTCCCTTGACCGAACGGTTGCCATCAAGACGCTTCGAGCAAACGGTGATGCCACTGCGACTGATCTTCAAAGGCTGCAGAACGAAGCAAAGATACTGGGCAGTCTGCACCATCCGAATATCGTCACTGTGTATTCCCTTGTGCAGGCGGACGATCAGTGTTTTCTGATCATGGAATATGTGAGTGGCAGCGACTTATCCAAACGGAGTCAGAATGCCCCGATATCCATACGGGATGCCGCGCTATACATGCAGGCTGTCGCTGACGCGATTCAGGTTGCTCATGAACATGGTGTTCTGCATCGCGATATTAAACCATCTAATATTCTTCTGGATGATGCGGGGGTTATTCGCGTCACGGACTTTGGGTTGTCCAGACGCCTTCAGACGGCAGGTGTTTCAGACCCGCTGACAGCCACAACAGAAGTTCTCGGAACCCCCGGATATATTTCGCCGGAACAGGCCAGAGGACGGAGTCGGGAACTCGATGAAACAGCCGATGTATATGGTATGGGTGCAACTTTGTATTCGTTGCTTGTCGGAATTCCACCCTTTACCGGACAGGATGTGATCAGCATATTGCAGCAGGTCTGTGAACGAATTCCGACGCCACCTGGAATACTGCAGCCGGATATCCCGCGAGACCTTCAGACAATCTGCATGAAATGTCTCGAAAAGCGTCCTCAGGATCGATACCCCACGGCGAAAGCTGTTGCTGAGGAATTAGGCCGTTTTCTGCGCGGAGAATCAATTCAGGCTCGCCCGCAGAGCGTCTTTTATCGCGGTTTCCGGTGGTGCCAGCGCAATGTTGCACTGGCAGCGCTGCTCTGCAGTGTTGTCGTGTTGGCGATTGGCCTGATTGGTTCTTCGATTGTGCGTAGTGTTGAAAACGCAAGAGCACTGGAACGTGAGCGAGCAGCTAACGGAGAATTGCATGACAATCAAATCCGTCTGGCGCGTCTTGAGTATGATGCGAATGAGCTGGGTAACGCAAAACGCATTCTGCAACTGCTGGAACCAACGTATGACAAGCAGTATGGCCCTCCCTGGGAATGGAAGTACCTGACCGGATTGCTCGACGACAGTGAATTTCGCTGGCCCATGGCATTTGGCGATGCTGTGTGGATCGGCGCACTGGCCTATTCGCCGGATGGCCGCTTCATCGCAGCAGGCAATCGGGCGCCCAATTTTGATTCCACACAAACAGGATCAAAAGGACGCGTCACAATTCGAGATGTATCGACTGGTCAGATCATCAAAGAATTCACGGATGTGATGTCGATCATGGATCTGCTTTATATGGACGGTGGAGCGGTCCTGGTCGCTGTCGAGATGGATATGGGGATTCATGGTCGTTCCTTCGGGTATGGTCCGGCCACCGTGCGACGATGGAGCACCGACACCTGGGAAGAACTTCCACCCATCTTCACCAATCGACCTGTTGCTGAGGTCTACCCAGCTGGTGAATCGCTGTTCGCAGTAACGCTTGCCCAGTCGCCGGAAATAAAGGATCAGGACCTGCTGTTGTATAACCTCAACGACATTGGTCCTCCGTCAACGATTCGGCAGTGGCGAGCGAGCGAAGACTTTGCCGGCTTCGAGGTAGAACGAGCTGATGGCACGTTCGAAGAGTTTCCTGTGCAGCGAACGGGATCGTGGGCCCGCCAGTTTCTGCACGGCAATCGGTTTGAGGTCAGTGTCGCCAGGGTCGCCGGGGTCGCCAGGGGCAGCGGAAGTACCGGAAGAGGCGGGGTGACGGTATCCGTGTATCAGAAACCGGGCCGGCAACTGGTCCGAACCATTGACGTTCGGTTTGTCGAAACAATGGCCTTTGATCGTGAAGAACGGCAGTTGGCCATCGCGACGAACCGAGGTGAAATACGGGTTTGGGACACAGAGACGTGGATGGAATTGCAACCGTTTCGGGGACACATGAACCAGGTCAGAAGTCTTGCATTTAGTCCCGATGGAAAGCGGCTGGCATCAGGTGACTGGGATGGGACCGTTCGGATCTGGGATCTTTCCAAAGCTCCCGGCAGCGTCGATACCGGGACACCAGTTCTCAACTCGGCTCTCGAATCGTTTGCATGGAACGACGAGGCGCAGCTGGTTTCACTAATTGCTGGGGAACCTTTGAAGTTTTTCCCACCGGGCTCGCAGGCCGCTGTTCGATCTCAGGAGCTTCCATTTCCCCCTAAACGCCTTAGTCCCGGAAGGCTTTCTGATTTGAATGATGATGGGACTCTGATTGCCGTCGCGTCTCGGGACGACAATACAGTGATGGACCTGCGCGATACGGTGTCCGGAGACGTTGTTGTCAGGTTGCCCGCACATGGTGTGCGCGTGTCTTTCGTGAAGTTGAATCCGAATTCAGTTGCAACAGCCGCATGGTCGTCCGGAATTTTTAATCCACCGCTTCCTGAAGACGGGGAAATCCGACTGTCGGACCTGCGTGGTAACGAACTGTTCTTCGTCCGGGCAGAAGCAACTCGAGTGCATCGGCTTGCGGTGTCCAGGGACGCTTCTATGATCGCCGCCTCCTGCGAACAGTTTACGCATGCTGGCGAGTCTCACTGTTTTGTGCGGGCATGGAATGTAGGGACGGGCAATCAGATCGATGAGTTCCCTATAAGTCACTGGGGCCTGGGTCTGGAATTCAATCCGGCAAATCACCTGCTGGCGGCAATTGCATTTGAAACGGGTGATTTGACGATTCGCGATGTGACCAAAAGGATCACGATAGCGCACAAACAAAATTCTGCACCGGAGATTCAGGATTTTTGTTTCAGTCCGGATGGGCAGCGCCTTGCAGGAGTCTCGCGAAGGCAGTTGATCCTCTGGAACTGTAAAACGCATCGGCAGGCGTTCGATTTGCCGCTCCGGGAATTTGGTGACGACATGGCCTACAACGCGCGAGTCCGATTTAGTGCTGATGGAAATACCATCATGGCGAATCAGGCGGATGGAACGATTCGGTCCTGGGGGATTGCCGGCAGGAAAGAGTGAAGCGAAGCCGTTGCATCCCGGAGGTTAAGACGGGATGCGACATCAAGCGGTCACTGGTCAGTACTCCGCTGATAGAGCGCATTCGTCCGGATGTACTCTTCCACGGCTGGTGGCGTCAGAAATCGCAGAGAGCGGTGATGGCTGGTACGGTCGCGGAGCTCGGTCGCCGACACATCCGTGCCAGGCATGCGGACGAATTCAACGGTATTCCCGATCTCAGGGCCGGTCCACTGGATGGCCTGTCTTCGATCGGGCAGGGCGTATCCGGGACGATTGCATACCACCAGTTTGGCGATTTCTGCGATACGGTCGGGTTGTCTCCAGGTGAGCAGATCCTGGAGTGAATCGGCTCCGATGATCAAATACAATTGAGCTTCCGGGAACTGGATTGATAGTTCTGCTAACGTGTCGACGGTAAAGGATGGCCCTTCACGATCGAACTCGCGGCAGTCCATTGTAAATTCGGGGTATGCAGAGATTGCCAGCCTGAGCATCTCCGCCCGATCGAACTGCGGCGAGATCAACCGGCCAGGTTTGTGGGGTGGCTGTCTTGCGGGGATGAAACGAATCTGATCCAGACGGAGTTCTTCCCGACAGGACTCCGCCATCAGCAGGTGTCCATAGTGGACAGGATCAAAGGTTCCGCCAAGAATCCCCATGCGCATGTGAAGGCTCTGTTTTCGTGTTCGGTGTTCACAATTTCCATTTTGACGGCAGCAATGGCCAGCCCTGCTGCGTGCTTTAAGGCCGTTTGCGTCTCACAGACGTCAACGATAATGGTTTCGACCAGTCATGTCAGGTAAGGCCCAACGATTTCAAATCAGCAGCGAGTATGCCCCGGCAGGCGATCAGCCCAAAGCCATTGATGCCCTTGTCCGCGGCATCAGTGAAGGCAAGAAGACACAGATGCTGATGGGAGTCACGGGTTCCGGCAAGACGTTCACAATGGCGAACGTGATTCAGCAGGTCCAGAAGCCAACTCTGGTGCTGTCGCACAACAAGACGCTGGCCGCTCAGCTGTATTCAGAATTTCGCGAATTCTTCCCCAACAACGCCGTCACGTATTTCGTGAGCTACTACGACTACTACCAGCCGGAGGCCTACATCCCGCAGCGCGATATCTACATCGAAAAGGATGCGTCCATCAACGAAGAGATCGATCGACTTCGGCTGCTGGCCACCAGTGCCCTGGTTAGTCGGCAGGATGTCATTGTGGTCGCCAGTGTCAGCTGTATCTACGGCCTGGGATCCCCCAAAGACTATCTGTCGATGATGATTCCGCTGCACGTGGGACAGCAGATTG
>JAGQQE010000134.1 GCA_020426345.1 Planctomycetaceae bacterium | reverse complement strand
GCAGTCCCGTGATCGAAGACTATGCCCCACTGATCGAGCTTGCTGCAGTCGTAGTGAAGCTTGTCATCTCGAGACACAAACGGCCAGACATTGTCTCCATCGCCACCAGCGTTGTAAGTTAAGAACGAGAACGCATTGCATCCTTTGCGGGAAAGATAATTCACGGCACCAATCAGACCTTTGCCCCTGCCGTCTTTCCATGTTGGGTCACCTTCATTCCAGTCATCGATGTGCGGAGCGAAGGATTTCAGAGGAACCTTCTCTGGCTTTCCGGCAATTGTTCCGTCGAAATCGATGTAACCGAGCAACGTTTCCGGAGCATCTGCTCCGGCTTTCAGAAAGTATTGTCCGCTTTCGGCGAACCGGAGATATCGTTCGCCCACATATTGAAGACGCCCATGGGCACGCAGATCAGGGGTTGTCTTGTCGGTCGGAGCAACTTCGAAGCTTCCTTCCACTCCATCGCCCGGGACCGCTTCTGAAATCGGTGTGTCTGTCTCCGAAATGAAGGTTCCTTTTCGCATCGACACACTGTAGTTCCAACGTCCCGGCTTATCAGGTGCCAGGTGGCAACGCCACTTCGTACCACTCGCAGCCGATGTATTTGCAGAGTCGCCATCAGCCGCAAAGTAACCGGGAACGGTATACTTCGGCAGACCGGATTCATGCGTGAACTGCACGTTCAGCTGATAATTCACAAAAGGGTTTGGTGCGTTATCGAGTTCGTGAGCGAAGGGGCCATCCAGTGTCAGAGTCACTTTGTGCCACTGTTTCAGATCGCCGGAAATACTGACTGTGCCAGGGCCGTCCGCCTGACGCGGCTGTTGCAGATCGGCTTTCACCATTGCGGGGGCCATCGGCAGCGTGCTCAAACTGGCAGACCGAGTCACGGCTTCAGGCACAACTTGGCCCCCGGCATCTTCAGCAACCGCGACCGGTGCCACTGGAAAGGCTGCTGGAAGGTTGCCCGATGAGACGACTACGGCTGGCCCTTCGTCCGCGGGGCGTTTGAATTCCCGGTTATTTGTCATCAACCAGCGATCAAATTCGAATCCATCTTCTCGCATGGAAAATTGAATCTCGTGGATACCTGCTGCGGGTACCTCCAGAAATATCTGGTGCGCTTCACCACAGTGTTCTGTTTCTGTTCGCTGCCTGCTTTCCCATCGCCATGAATTTTTGCCGTCACACCACTGCATTCGCTGTCCACTGTCAGGCCAGTTTCCGTTGAGCCCAACGTGCAAGCTGTTGTCCTCTGAACCGCTGCTGTAAGCGCGTACCCAGACGTAGTATTTCCCGGGATTCTGAAAGTGAACTCTGTACGTCAGCACCGCCAGACGGCCTGGTTCATTCGAAAAATTCTGCCCCTTCACCAGCTTGTGCTGATGGTTTCGACGACTGTCGGGCAGCAGTTCGACATACGCACCTCCTGCCGCTCCTGAAAGATGGGTCGGATCGCCGTCTGGTCGAACATTCGGCACCTGATCCTGAGTTGTGATGTGAAAAGCGCGAACGTCGGTGTGTTCCTGTCGCGAGAAATGTTCCGCTTCGACAGCCACCAGTCCGTCCTTCTCCGCGAAGACCAGCGCCTCGGTGACGATCGGCAATGTGGCATCCTCTGCGGAAAGTGTCGTCATGACGGACAACAGCGTCAGAACCATCGCGGGAGCACACCTGCCAAAACGCGTTAGAATGACAAGTAGAACGCAAGTCGCCATGGAGAGTCTCATCGTGAAGCCAGACTAAGAATACGCCAGATGAAATACCGCAACGCTGGTTTCGGGAACGGAGCACGCTTGCGAGATACGAGAAGCCTGATGCGCACGGAACGGACCTTTCGTCGGCCTCCCACGCAGACGGTTTCGCAATTTTTTCGCCTGCGATTAACGCGAATTTGCGGCCCGGATTCCGCCACTCAACTGAACCTTGATCTTACCGGTGCACTTGGCCCCTGCGGGAACGTTGGCACGCAGAAAAAGCAGGCCTGACTTCTTGGATGTCATTTCCAGACCATTGTTGACAGCGAAAGGCTCGCCCGGTTTTCCGTCACTGACGATCACTCCAATTAACGCTCCGAATGGCGCGACCGAAAGGACATCTTTACTGGGGTCTTCATCCGAAATCCCGTTGACACTCAGGGTTGCTGAGAACAGGACACGAAAATCGCCGGATGCGGCAATCCGAAACGGTCGACCACCCTCCACCTCCGCGACGGCAGCCGTCCATCCTTTTGATGTATCCACGTCGACCGATGCGGGATTATCAGTCAGCATTTCTTCCCGAATAGTCTTCATCTGCTCTTTGAGACCGGGTGTTCGAGGGTTGATCTGACTGATACGTTCCAGGATCGCAATGGATTTTTCTCGATCGCCCTGCTTGTAAAACTCCCCAGCAATTTCATGAAGCTCTTTGACAAGCGTTTCCTCAGCTTTTTCCGCGCGGGACTGCAGTTCCTTCTCGTTGAGCTGTGAGTTGTTCTTACGATCACGTGATGACTGTCCGGAAACGGACGAAGATGTAAGAAAGGCCCCGACCACGACCAGCAGATACAAGCCGGATGTCATTGAACGCGCACGCATAAGTCTTCCTTTCAGCGCAGCAAAGCGAATGAGATCTGATAAACGCGCTGATTCCGGTCGTTGTTTGACTGGTCAGCAGTGCGAATGACCGACAATGCGTGGGCTCTTAGTATTCGCGACGCTGACGACTGCTCGGAATCATCATCTGCTTACGGTACTTGGTAATCGTGCGTCGGGCCAGAGTAATGCCCTGTTTACCCAGCTCATCAACCAGGGCATCATCACTCAGCGGATTTGATTTGTCCTCATTGTCGATCAATTCCTGAAGCTTGATACGGATGGTGTCCCACGCCACGTCTTCGCCTTCCGCTGTCTGCGTCCCGCCCCCAAAGAATCTCTTCAGAGGAAAAAGCCCTCGCGGCGTCTGGATCCATTTTTCATCGACAGCACGGGATACCGTCGTCACGTGGACCCCGACGCGATCAGCAATCTGCTGCATCTTCAGCGGTGCGATAAATTCGGGTCCCTTGTCGAGGAACTCCTGCTGGTGGTCGACAATTTCCTGAGCCACTTTTCTCAGCGTGTTGTACCTCTGCTCGATTGACTCAATCAGCCATCGCGCAGATTCCACTTTTCTTCGAATCCAGTCGCGTGTTTCCTGTGATGGGTTGTCCTTCAGCATTCGCTGATATCGCGGGCTGATTCGCAATTCGGGAACGTATTCATCCAGAAGCCGCACGACGTAGCGTCCGGTGTCGTCGCGCTCGACCGCCAGGTCAGGCGTCACACGCTGAACAGGTCGCTGCTCGAATCCCCGACCCGGGTAAGGATTGAGCGTCTGAATTTGTTCGATGCCAACCTTAATCAGGTCGATCGAGTATCCGGTTGCCTTCTGGATGAGTGGCAGTCGATTGAATGCGATATCCTCAAGGTGGTCGCGTATCAGCACTTCCACGACGTCATGAAACGCAAGATGGTCGTCGACCTGCAGCAACAGCATTTCGCGATGATCTCTCGCTCCGACCCCGGGAGGATCAAGACGCTGTATTATCTTCAGAACACCCTCTGCATCTTCAATTGTCAAACCCTGACCATAAGTGCGATTAAACTGCTGATTGATTTCTGCGAGCGTACTTTGAAGGCGGCCATTGTGGTCCAGATGCTGGATCAGGTACTCACCAAACTGACGGTGGGCATCATCGCATGAGTGAAATGAGAACTGCTCCAACAGGTATTCATGCAACGACTGCGGTCGGGCGACCATATTCGCCATCGCGTCGCTGTGGCGATCCATGTCGTCGCTGACCTGATTCGACGATGGCCGGGATCCACCAAATCCCACATTGTCTTCCGGCCATTCGGCAGCGATCTCTACCAGGCGTTCAAAATCGGATTCGTTGTTTTTTTCGTTGCCAGCAACCAGCTCTCGCGATTCCACATCTTTACGCAGCTCTCTGGCTTCACGTGGGTCGTCCACCTGCGTGACGGTGTCCGGTTCGGCGGAGGGCAGGTCGCGATCTTTGTTGACGACTTCAAGCGTCACATTTTCTACCAGCTCCTGTTCGATTCGCTCGTTCAGGGCCATCATGTTGAGCTGCAGAATCTCCATTGACTGGATCATCCGCGGAGCCAGCTTCATCTGCTGGCTCATCTTCATCTGCTGCGAGATATTCAGGTGCATAGGGCGTAATCAGCCTTCAACATCGTGTTGATCCTTCGATTGCTGCCGAATGGCCCAAGGGTTCCTGATGCCCCATCCAACAACATCTTTCGTTTCCAGCGCTTTCGCTGCCTACCCTAGATTGTACTACAAGAGTCCCAAAGCGTCTGCATAAAGTGTGCCGAAAGTCTGTTTTTCATCGGAACCTATTTATTGACAACGATTTACGACCATCTGCGGTTCGTCGATCAGCTCCGGGAATTGTAAAACGCACCATCCGCCGTGCAAAAAACAGCCCGATCGGCGTCAGATGACGGACTCTTCTCGATCAACTATCCTTCTGGTGGTTCCTGTCACGGCTCGAATTCAAACTGGACTCGATGAAGCTGCTCAGCTGCTTCCCTTCTAAAATGACTGAATCTCCTGGATCATCGCAAGTCGCCCCGGATACGCCCCGCTGGATTGGAGACATCCACAACGGCGACTGTATCGCCGGTATGCAGTCTCTGCCCGATGGGTCGGTTGACCTGGCGTTCGCAGATCCGCCGTTTAATATCGGCTATGAATACGATGTTTACGAAGACCAGCTGGAATACGAAGCGTATCTGCAGTGGTCCCGTGAGTGGATTCAGCAGGTGTATCGGATTCTGAAAGACGACGGCACCTTCTGGCTCGCAATAGGCGATGAATACGCGGCCGAACTGAAAGTGGAAAGCCAGCGAATCGGGTTCCATTGCCGTAGCTGGGTGATCTGGTACTACACATTTGGAGTGAACTGCAAAAAGAAGTTCACCCGGTCTCACGCTCACTTGTTCTACTTCGTCAAAGACAGGGCTCGTTTTACGTTTCGTATGGACGACCCGGCGAATCGCGTCCCTTCGGCCAGGCAACTTGTGTACAACGACTCGCGGGCCAACAGTAAAGGTCGGCTGCCAGACGACACTTGGATCATTCCACCGAATATTCAAACCCAGGCAAACGCCACGTTTACGTTGAGACCACAAGACCTTTCCGAGGGGTTTCAGCCAGAAGAAGACACGTGGTATTTCCCGAGAGTTGCCGGTACGTTCAAAGAACGTGCCGGGTTCCACGGGTGCCAAATGCCCGAACAATTGCTTGGACGTATTATCCGGACTTGTTCAAATGAAGACGATATTGTTCTTGATCCATTTTCCGGCAGCGCATCGACACTGGTCGTGGCTCGAAAGCTGAACCGCCGAGTGGTTGGCTTCGAACTGTCGCCCGAGTACACAGACGCGGGGCGGGAACGGCTGAATCAGACCAGCCCGGGAGATCCGCTTGTTGGGGCTGCAGAACCGACAATGTCAGCTCCAGCAACTCAAAAAAAACAGTCAGCCACCAGAACTTCTGCCGCAAAAAGAAAGCCAAAGTCCGGAAGGATCGGCACTCGTGAAAGTCAGATTCCGCTTTTCAGCGATCAATCTGACCAGCAACGTGAGGACCAACAGCATTCGTCGTCGGATTGATGTCTCGATCCAACCGCGGAAGACTTCATTCCCAAATTCATTGACCAACCTGCGAACAACATCATTAAGGACCTGTAAACATGTCTTTGCCCGTCGTAACGGATTCACCGGTCCCTTTCGAGGACCCACTCGATCTGATGGACGAAATCGACGCCCTGAAGAAAGAAAAAGACGCCACTGTACTCGCACATTTCTATGTCGATGGAGAAATTCAGGATATCGCTGACTTTACCGGTGACAGCCTGAAACTGGCCAGAGACGCCACCAGAGTCAATACATCGACCATCGTCTTTGCGGGGGTTCATTTCATGGGTGAATCGGCAAAGATCATGAATCCTGAAAAGCGTATCCTGATTCCCGACATGCTGGCCGGCTGCTCGCTGGCGGACAGTTGCCAGCCAGACAACCTTGCAGCATTTCAGGAGCAGCTGCGAGCTCAGGGGCGAGACTTTCAGACTGTGGCATACATCAATACTTCAGCGGCCGTCAAAAGTCTTTGCGACTGGATTGTCACCAGTGGCAATGCTCGAGAGATCATTGAACGGGTCCCTGACGATAAGGAAATTCTGTTTGTCCCCGATCAGCATCTCGGCCGATATCTGAGCGAAGTCACCGGCAGGAAGATGATTCTCTGGCCGGGATCGTGCATGGTTCATGAGATCTTCAGCATTCAGGATCTTATCCGAGCCAAGCGAAATAATCCGGCAGCGCAAGTTCTTGCTCATCCGGAGTGCCCTCAGAATATTCTGGAGATTACGGATTTCATTGGTGGCACAGAAAAAATTCGCCAGTACGTAATGTCTCGCGAAGAACCAATGACATTCCTGATTGCGACAGAAGCGGCCATGATTCATCCGTTGCAGAAATCTGCGCCGCAACACACCTATATTCCTGTTCCGGGAATCATGGCGTCATCCGGTGAGACCTGCGCTTGTAATCGATGCCCCCACATGGCTCGGAACACACTGCAGAAAGTCAGAGACTGCCTCCGGGATGGAAATCCCGAGATCATCTGGCAGGATTACTTTGCGAAGGCACGCGATGTTCTCGATCGCAGTCTGCTTCAGTAGCTAAATGAGGTCTGCGTGCGTGTGAAGCGATAATGGTTCCTGCGGATCGTCCTGCCGATGTTTCGGCTATCGTGTAGGGCGTGGGGACTGGGACTGCATCGCTTCACGCAGCCGGCTCAACATTGGGCCGATAGAATTCAACGGTTTCTTCAGCAACGTGGCAATTTCCCTGTAGGATCGATGTTGCAGAAAATGCAGACTCAGCAGCGTCTGTTGTTCCTGAGGAAGTGAGGACATCAGAGATTCCACTTCGTCTCTCGCTTCCAGTTGCCGCACATCAGAGGAATCTCCCGCAAGATCGATTGCAGCCCGATGAGCATTTACGTGTCCCATTGCCTGCCGGTATCGGTAGTGAGTCATCTGTCGCACCACGATCCGCCGTACAATGACGGCCAGATAGGTCGCGAATGAACACCGTCCACGAAAACTTCTCAATGACGCCATGTCTCGGGAGAGCAATTCGGCATAGGTGTCCGCACAGAGGTCTTCAACATCATGCTCACTCAGCTTTATGCTGTGGGATTGTGCGGTCTGCTGGATGACCTGAAGCACCAACCCCGTGAAACGATCAACGAACACCTTCCACGCATTGCTGCGGCCAGCCAGCAGTTCGCTCAGAAGTTTGCGATCGGTATCAGTGAGTGGCACAGTAGACCTCGCTCGGGTCAGGAGGCAGCAAATTGCTCAGGCTGAAAACAGACGTGTATGAAAGAACAACACAACACGCAGCAACTTGTAGAAATACGCACGGAACGCGACTGATATTGACTGTAAACGGAGAAAAATTGCAGTGGGAGCATCAATTGTGCACAAATTATTCCACTTTGTGCGCCGTAACCCCGAACGGGAATCCAGATTCTGAAACCCCGGACGATTCAAAATCGGGTTGGTAAAAATCGGCAGGATGGCTGGTTTCCTTGCAAAACCCGCGCAGATCTGGCGAGGACCAGCAGATAATTTGCGAGATTCTGTCTCAATTTCCTGAGACGCATTTTTGCACCGCTGCGTGTCTGGAAATTGCCGAAAAGCGTTTCGTACAACTCACTCTGGAAGAAGCAACCGGGCTTCCCAACTGCAGAAACGGTCCATTTTACTGGGGCCAATCTGCACGTTGCAGACGACAATGAGACAGACTACTCTTCACAATGAAGAGTGTATCCACCTAATAATGACCCAACTCGGGTCCCGATTCTCTGGCCAGCATTCTGGTTTGAAAGGGCAACAAATGGCTCACGTTGTGGCAGAACCTTGCTTCAACTGCAAGTACACCGACTGCGTAGTTGTGTGTCCGGTCGAGTGTTTCTACGAAGGCGAAGCAATCCTTTTCATTCATCCAGATGAATGCATCGATTGTGAAGCATGTGTTCCAGAGTGCCCCGTGGAAGCAATTTTCCACGAAGATAACCTGCCCGAACAGTGGGCAGACTACAAGGGACTGAATGCCGAAATGGCTCCTCAATGCCCGGGCATCAACGAACAAAAGACATCAATGGCTGAATCTCACGGCCAGTGTGCCCACACTCCAAAGAAGTAATTGGCGTCGCATCCTCGACCCGGCCAATGAAATCCGAAAGCTTCATCAGTCCTCAGACTGGTGAAGCTTTTTTCTTTGGTAGTGCGCTAATGGTTCGTACCCAGTTCCCGCATAACCAGCACAGTCGAATCCTCCGCTAGGGCATGCTCATCCCCATCGGCCCGGAACCGCCTCCGGCAATGTCTGCCGATTCACATAAAACAGGCAAACTGTGCCTGAGTCTGACGGCGATAAAAGTTAGCAAACCGCGGTTGTTCTTTTCGTTCAGGTGAACTTTACCGACAACGAACGCAATGTGGTTGGCATGTCTTTCAATCATCAAACGAAACCGAGTCGTGTGAAAACACTCAACCGATTTCGAAACGCCGTCTAAGCTCCGGAGGAAGAACCTTGAACGGTACATCGACAACTATCCGACGATCATCGAATAACGAAATGCGGGGCTTCCGCAACTTCATTGGCATGTCCATGCTCATGTCGCTTGCAGTCGTCTTCTTTGGAATGCAACTGATGATGGTGGGTCCGCTCAAGGGCCGACTGGATGGGTTGCAGACAAAACTGGATTTGACCGACAGCAGCATGAAAAAGCTGGTTGCGTCGAAAGACTCTGTCTGGAAGACCAACGATCTGCTCGCCGGAATTGAGGAGCAGGCCAGTCGGCTGGAGCAGGTCAAAGCGGCGATCGCTGACATTCAGACGCTCCGGAACAGGATCCAGAACGAGGCAGAAGGAGCGACCATCGCTCTGTCCGCTGTCGATCGTATTGTCAGCCTGCAGAATCGAATTATCAATGAACAACAACTCACGCAACAGGCCTCTCAGCAGTTGTCCGCCTTCCAGCAGCTTCAGAACGCGATCATTCGAGGTTCAGATCAGACAGAGATTGCCGCGAATTCACTGGATGGCATGGTGGCTTTGCAGAATCGGATGATCGCCGCGTCAAATGGTTACGAGAACGCAAGTGAAAGCGTCGCACAGCTGGCAGAGCTGACGCAGCAGATGGTGGCCCATTCCGACGACCTGAAAGTCGCTGCAGAGCGATTCGATCAGTTTGTTGCCTTTAAGGATTCCGTCAACCGAGGTGCCGGCGATCTTGCGGTTGCTCAGCAGTCCGTCGATCAGCTGATCTCAATGAAGGATGACGTTCTCACAGCCTCAGAGACGGTTGAGACCGCTCGCGATCATGCCAAAACCCTGATTGCCATGAACACCCAATTGACAAGCGATTCACTTCGGCTGGACGTGGCTCGCAACAATCTGGATTCATTGGTGCAGTTGCAGACGTCGCTGAATGATCACACCGGAGACGTGGCCGACGCAATCCAGAATCTGGAAATCCTGGACGACTTCCAGACTGAGGTCGCAGCACATGTTCGATCTCTGGATTCGATTCGCCACACTCTACTCGAAGTTGCCATGATGGAGTCGACGCTGGGGCGGGTTGCCCGAATCATTGAGCCGCTGTCCGAAATCGGCAACCTGCGACGCCTGAGCGAAGGTGAAGTTCGCGAAGCAGCCCGTGTGATCCTCGACCGCCGCACAACGCGGTTCTCAAAGACAGACGGAGATCTGGAAACTGGTTCAACCGCTGTTGTGGAACACAACGCCGGCGAAGAACTTGTTCCTCTGCCGCCCGAAGCTCGATAGTTGGAAAGTACAGATCAGGAGGAACCCAGTTCGTCGATTCGCTTCAGAATTTCGTCGACCTTGCCGACTCCACCTGCGAATTGATTCTCTGAGAACACCCTGTCGGTTAGATTCCGGCAGGGTGTTTTTATTCGTACATGATTCAGGCTCGATGCCATGACGATCCCCGCTGATAGATCGGACGAGATGTCTTCAACCAATCGTAACGCCGAACCATCCCGGATGGGATCCGCAAACGCAGGATCGACACGCCCAAGTGTTGCGCCGATTTTTCAATCGGCTGCGTTTGATGTTGAAGACCTGAATCAGCTGGAGGATATCGCGGTCGGCAGAACTCCGGGGTATATTTACACTCGGGACAATAATCCAAATCATGTGGCTCTGGCGGATGCGATGGCCTGCCTGGAGAACGCCGAGGCCGGGGCCGTTTTTTCATCAGGCATGGCCGCCATTGCCAGTGTCTTTCAGACGCTGGGTAATAATCGTGGCCACGTCATCATGTCCCGGGCTCTATATGGTCGAACGATTCAGCTGGCTGAACGGATGCAGCAGCAGTTTGGATTGAACTTTACACTGGTGGACCAGACGGTGCCCTCCGAATTCGCGGCGGCCCGAACCGACCAAACGTGTTTCGCGCTGGTTGAAACGATTTCAAATCCCCTGCTGGAAATCTGTGATCTGGATGCTGTCACGGCAGCACTTGGCGATGTTCCACTGGTGGTGGATGCCACCTTCACCACGCCAATACTCATCAAGTGCCATGACCATGGTGCGGCCATTGTTGTACACAGCGCATCAAAATATCTGAATGGGCACGGGGATGTGATGCTGGGTGTTGCTTCCGGTTCCGCAGAAATGATGAATCAGCTTCGGGTGACAGCCAGCATTTTTGGCGCGAATGCTAACCCATTTGAATCATGGCTTTGCCAGCGAGGACTGCGAACGCTGCCTTTGCGAATGAAGCAGGTTTGCGCCACGACCCGGGCGATTGCAGAGCGGCTTGTTGGCCATCCTGCAGTTGGTCGTGTGCATTATCCTTTGCTGAACGACCATAAGTCTTACGAACTGGCCACCAGCCTTTACCCCAACGGTACCGGGGGCATCATTTCGTTCGAGCTCAATGGAAACGGTGCTGAAATTGTCAACCGATTCATGCTGGCCAGTGATACGATCCCATTCTCTCCGTCGCTGGCCGATGCACGCACCACGATTTCTTACCCGGCCGGAACATCACATCGTTTCCTCAGTGAAAATGCTCGCAGGGAACTTGGCATCACTAACGAATTGGTGCGACTTTCTGTCGGTCTGGAGCCCGCTGAGTTGCTGATTGGTGAACTTTGCCAGACGCTGGACACACTGCTGTGATGTGCCGCCAGCTTTGCGTGGATCCTTGTCATCGCCTCGCCTGCGATAAGTGTTCAGCTAATGAATGAAACAAACCTTCCGTCGCGGCATGTGGTGCTCATTGGCGCAGGACACACCCATCTGCACGTCATCAGGATGTGGGCAGAACGATCCATCTTCGACACGCGTCTGACCCTGGTTTCTGCAACTCCCTGTGCAACTTACAGCGGGATGTTTCCGGGAGTCCTCGCTGGGCTGTATGAGCCCGATGAAATGCTGATCGATCTTCACCAGCTGACCTACAATTCTGGTATTCATCTAATCGTCGACGAATGTACAAGGATCGACAGTGTTTCCCGCAGAATTCACTTCGGGTCAGACCGGCCGTCCATTGGATTCGACGTTGCATCCATTGGAATTGGAAGCAGGCCGTCCAGAGTGGATGTGGCGGCAGATCATCCCGGCTTTGTGCCTGTCAAGCCGATGTTCAAAGCTGTCCGGCGGCTTCAGCAACAGGTTGAGAAGTGTGTCCATCATCGTCGAGAGAGAAATGATTCTCGCGGCTTGCAGGTTGCAGTCGTAGGAGGTGGCGCTGCGGGAGTTGAAATTGCATTTTGTATTCAGCCGTTTCTTCATCGAATACTTGCAGAAAGTAACTGCGGGACGAACCCGGCTCAGGTCACGCTCATTGATTCTGCATCTCGAATCATGCGAGGGTATCGTGAACAGACGGCCCATCGCGCTGCTGGACTGCTGCAAGCTCGGGGGATTCAGCTCGCCTGTCAGCGACGGGTCGTCGCGTCACGTGAAAACGCATTGGTATTCGACGACGGGAGTGAGCACGCCTTCGATATTGTCGTCTGGTGTACCAGTGCAAGCCCGCTACCACTGAACGAGAACACGGATCTGGCTCGAGCCGAAAACGGGTTCATCCTGGTGGATGAAACGCTGCGATCAGTTGATGAGAAGCCCATCTTTGCTGTCGGAGACTGCGCAGAAATCCGCGGTAATCCGGTTCCTCGAGCCGGCGTTTACGCGGTACGAGAAGGAGCGGTGCTCTGGCAGAATTTGCAAAATCTGCTGCACAAGAAACCATTGGTTCGTTACCGACCGCAGACAGATTTTCTATCGCTGTTGGCGGTGGGCGATGGCACAGCGATTGGTCAGTATCGCTGCGTCACATCTCACGGGGCGTGGCTCTGGAAGCTAAAGAATCGTATTGATACACGATTCATGAACATGCATCGTCCCATGAAAAATGCCCCTGCCAACTCACGGTCAAACACAGACATGCGTTGGAACGCGCGTATGGTGTTCACGGCTGATCGCGGTGTTCAGGATTTCCAAATGGCACCGATGCGTTGTCGGGGGTGTGGTGGAAAAACAAGTGCGGACGTACTGAGCGAAGTGCTTCGTCAATTGCGTGAAGAGTATGGCGATGGTGATCGAGATTTTCTGCAACCAGAAGATGCCGCCGCGCTTTCTGACAGTCGATCGACAGTTCATGCTCTGACTGTCGACATGATCACTGCCGTTGTAAGAGATGAGTGGCTGGCAGGCAGGATTGCTGCTGTGCATGCGATGAGCGATCTGTGGGCTAGATCTGTGATACCAACAGTGGCGATGGCAACGGTGTGCCTGCCTCCGGGACCTCACCACGCGCAGGCAGCAACGCTGCATGCCGTTTTGTCCGGGGCTGTTCGCGAATTTCGGGCAGCCAACGTCGTACTTGCCGGTGGCCATACGATGGATGCAGGTGAACTTGCCATTGGTTTCACGATTCTTGGAAGGACTGCTGATGGCGCGTCGCCCCCTCAGCTTTCTGGTAAGTCCGGATTGACTCCGGGCCAGAACCTGATCCTCACAAAGCCACTTGGGTCGGGTGTCATCCTCGCCGGCAGGGAAATGCATCCCCATCGTCGCGGGGATGCAGCAAACAGATCGCGTCGTCTGGAGAAGTATCTCGTTCGTTCATCGGCAGCTGCCGTCGAAAATGCCATCACCACCATGCTGCAGAGCAATGCAGAAGCTGCAAGAATTGCACGCAACTATGGTGCCACGTCTGTCACCGACATCACCGGATTTGGACTTGCCGGCCATTTGATTGAGATGATCGATGCCTCGAACGTCTCGGCCCGTCTAAAGCTGGATGCGATCCCTTTGATCGATGGTGCCGCAGAATTATTCGACGCCGGTATCTGCAGTACGCTTGATCCGAAAAACCGCTCCGTTGCCGGTCGAATGCAAGTTCCGGATCATCCATGTGATCCGTTGAGCGTTGAAATCGTGTTCGGGCCGCAACGGAATGAACGATCTCATGCAGTTCTTGTGACGGAATGTCCACAATGGCACGCGATGTTTGATCCGCAAACCTCAGGTGGCCTATTGATCGCTGTCGATATGGATTGCACCAAACCGCTGATCAACATGCTGCGCTCGGCTGGATACCTGCAGGCAGCTGTCATCGGTGTGGTCGATTCATCCACTCAGTGACATCCTGTTCGTGCAAGAGTTTGGGAATCCTGATGTTCTCAGGTGAATCACAAATCAGGGACAGTTCAGGCGATGAAGAAGGTCGTCATTTTGCGCAAATCAGGCGTGTCGGGAGAAACAGGAGGAGCTCACTTTTCCGGCGTTGGGGTCTCCGGGAACAGGATTCCGTCTTTGGTTTGGCACTCTCAAAACGTTCTGCCGGCATCCATCTCTTGCTTGTTTGTGCTGCAGGGAACAAAGATTTGATCTGCGAAATCGCGAGCCAGTAAGGTTCACACCGCGATCGCCGGAGTTCATTCCGCCATTCTGTCTGGATGTCCGCAGCTCCAGGGGGATTCGAGAAGTTTCCCAACCAAGGCTTCCAGACAGACGCCCCGCGTGTGTAGACTTGTTGGAATGCTCGTAGTCCATTCGCCGCAATAATAATTGCGAGGTATGTAAATTAACAATTGTATGCACCGAAACGGAGCTCGGTGCCGCAATGACAGGATCACGTCACCGGTCCCAGTCCGGTGCCGCTGGACGATCGGGGTGACATGTTGGCAACTGCTTTTATCAGTGTGATGTTAGTGGTACAGGTCTCCTTGATGGCAATTCTGGTCTTCTTTGGGCTCTTTGGCGGCGTTGGCTTCGATCATCCAGGCTCCTATGGACTTGATGTTGATCAGATGATTCTGGTCTGCATCTTCTACGGCCTATCCGTCGTTATTGGCGTCGCGATGGCCATCAAAACAAAATCCTACAAATTCCTGATGTTCCAGGTGTCAATTCCGCCATTCCTGTTTGTGGCAGCGATCGTTACTTCAATGTTCAGTTCAGCACCGCTGGCATCCAGTTCAGGCCTTCCACCCAGAGCCGAATACTTTCAACATCTCGTGGGAGAGTCAGAAGTTGAAGTCATGGCTGAGCTTCAGCATTTTGGAATCGGTTTATCAGGCGCCGGCGGCTCATCCGAATGGGATAGCTTCGAACAATACGGTCCAATCGAAGTACGCTATTCCAAAGAAGGAAAAGTTGTCAGCATTGCAGATATTGAATGAAATGCTGAGCAATGCCGTCGACCGGAGTTGCCGTTCACCGAATCCCGCGAAACAATTCAAACGCAGATACCTCAGTTACCGAACCTTTCGTCGCGAAAACGTACTTGCAACACAACGGTTCCTCCAATGATTCGATCTCATTTAAGCCGACTCTTATTTGCTTTGGGTGCGTTGGCAGGTTTAGCTGGCTGTAACAATCAAACATCCCCGGCTTCTGATAAAGCGGCCTCCAGCCCGGCACCGTGGCTGGGAATCCCATCAGCCGTCAATCAAATCATTGCGATGATGCACGACGGAACGGGCTGGATCTTAAACAAGAGCGAAGTGATTGTTAAAAAGTCCGGTAATGTTCGCTCTTCTGAATCGACATCGAATGAATGGATGGCTGATTTTTTGATCTCCGTTCATTTTGGGGG
>JAGQQE010000133.1 GCA_020426345.1 Planctomycetaceae bacterium | reverse complement strand
GCTACATCGGACTGATCTTTCCAGGATGCTGGTTCCTGTCTCAGAACAAGAAGTATCACTACCTGGTCACTTACGGTACGATTGCCGGACTTTCGGTCCTTTTCAGCATTATTTTCCTGCTGATTGGACGTCGAGGTTATGGTGAATCGACTGTGTCGCATTCCGTTGCCGTCGCAAGAATGGAAGACCCCGGCCACTGGAATATGCTTCAGTGGACAACTCTGTTCGTTACTGACGGCGACGAATACATTTTCAGTGCCAGGGATCAGCAGGCATTATTCTCGGCCGGGGATTCTCAGGAGCAGGTTGCCGCCACGATCGTTCCGGGCAACAAGGCAACATTTGCCGGGCAGATCCCTCCATTCAGTTCACAGACTATCATCAGCCGGCGGCGTATTTCACTTCCGGACTGGAAACTGAGTCTGGTCGCGATGAATGGCGACGGGCGTGAGTTGATTGACGTCCTGATTTCGACGGGACAGGGGTTTCCGTCAGGGAAGGATACCGACCTGCTACTGCTGTACGGAAAGCGCCTATACCGTGGTGCGTACGACGCAACCAACAAAACAATTGTTAAAGGTGCGTCGATTCAGACACTGGACGATTTCTGTGCGACAAGACGGACCTTCGAATACCAGTCATTCTGGATGCCCATGGTTGAACAGGCAGATGATCCACGCACCAAATCAGAGCGATTCATGGATGAATCAATCTATGGTCTGATGGCCAGAAGCCTTGTCGATGATGGGGTTGTCGTGCCCGAAGCATATACACTTCCTCCCGATCGAGTGCGGTTGTACGTCTACACAAATACTCTGGACGGCGCGATGCCGGACCTGAATGCTGAAACAAAAACCGAAGGCCGCATACTCTTTGTATGTGACCTGCCCCTTGAAAAAGAATAGACCACAGGTATGTCGACAGTTTCTGCAAGAACCAGCGTTTCCCCAACAACAGTGCCTGCGATCTCCGTCACGGATCTTTCACATTCGTTCAAAGGGCATCAGGCATTAAGTCAGGTATCCTTTTGCGTGATGCCGCAAACGCTGCATGGATTCGTCGGGCCAAACGGTGCGGGGAAAACGACAACGCTCAAGATCATTTGCACATTGCTGAAGCCAAGCTGGGGCGAAGTCTCCGTATTCGGTCACAGTGTGCGATTCGACGCCGTCAACGTTCGTCGGCGGATTGGATTTATGCCCGATCATTTCAGCATGTATCGACAGATGACTGTCTTCGAATATCTGGATTTCTTTGCCGCCGCCTATGGACTGGCACTCTCGCAAAGAGATCAGGTCATCCACGATGTCCTGACCCTGACGGATATGGAAGGACGCAAGGATGATCTGATTAGTGGCTTGTCGCGAGGAATGCAGCAACGAGTAAGTCTGGCCCGAGTTCTTGTTCATGATCCGGACCTGTTGCTGCTGGATGAACCCGCCAGTGGACTTGACCCTCGAGCTCGCATCGAATTAATGGAGATTCTGAGAGAACTTCGGCGAATGGGAAAGACGATCTTCATCAGTTCCCACATCCTGAGTGAGCTGGCGGAACTGTGTGACAGCGTCACCATCATCGACCGGGGACAGGTTAAGTTCAGTGGTCCAATGGATGCTTTGCTGGACAACAACATCGACCAGACGGCCTATAACCTGAAACTGTCGGAAGTGCCTGAAAACACAGTGGAACTCATTCAGGGTTTACCAGAGGTGGAATCTGTCACCGAACCCGAATTCACAAGTGGCAAAGACTTCATCGTGCAGCTGAAATCCGGGGCAACGGCAAATACGTTTCTCGCATCAATGCTGACTCTCAATATCCCAATCGTATCGTTCAGTCAGCAAAGAAAGCATCTGAATCAGGCGTTCATGGACCTGACGACCCGAGGCGTGCGAACCTGACCACAGGAGATTCAAGGTGTCTGCGACGCGAACGCTCTTCCACTGGTCACTGCAAGCCGACGCACGGGCCATCGGACCGCATCTGGTGCGTGCGGGCTTCGCGGTGTTTATGCTGTTCTCCATCACGGCCTCGTTTGTCGATCTATTCGGTCGAGTCGGGCCCGGGCTTCGCTTCTTTCAGTCAATCACATTCCTGAATGTTGTGTTGATTACAGTCTCTGGAGTCAGCTACTTCGTCTCAGCTGTTACGGAAGAAAAAGATTCCGGAAATCTGGCGTTATTGCGTCTCGCCGGAGTAACTCCCATCGCAATTATCCTCAGCAAGTCGACATCACGCATCATCAGTTCCATGATGCTGCTGATTGCACAGTTGCCGTTTACTTTTCTTGCGATCACCCTGGGAGGCATCACCTGGAGACAAATCATCTCCAGTTATTTAGCGCTGGCCGCATGGATGGTATTTGTGGCAAATCTCTCGTTGATTTGCAGCATTCGATGCCAGACAGCTGGTCGCGCTGCCACGCTGGCGGTGACGATTCTGGCTCTTTTTTTCACAATTGATCCCATCGTGGCGTCTGGTCTGGCAGCAATCGGGCCCGGATGGCTACCGGCCTGGTTTGTCGATTCCCTGAATGCACTTGTTTCAATTCAACACAAGATGTCTGTCACGATGCAACTGGATCAGATTCTGCGTATCTCAAGTTTGAATCCGGACTTCGCATCAACACAGTTTTTCTGGGATGTCGGCGCCGGACTGACACTGTTTGCGACCAGCGTTTTGATGTTCAATCAGTGGAGTCAACCCGCTGAGTCGGGGATGGCCGAAGCCAGCCCTGCGGTGCGACGCTGGACCATTGGTCGCTGCTGGAAGCTGCCCATGACATGGAAAGAATTTCTTTTCTTCACCGGGGGATGGCCATTCTGGGGAGTCAAGCTTCTCACGTACGGGATGATTCTCGCCGCGTTTTCGTTCGTCCAGAATGCGGCAGACCCACACCTGGGTTTTGTACTGCACGGAGATCGAGCATGGATCTGTTTTCTGACGTATCTACTGGCATTCTATGCCGAAGTGCTGCTGTACTCGGCAGGCAGCATCTTTACAGAAGTACGCCAGTCGACTCTTTCCTCACTCGCGATGATTCCGATTAGCACCGTTCGGCTGCTATCAGAAAAACTTATGGCGGCAATCCTCGCAAGCCTGCCGGTCCTGATTGCGTTGTGTGTTGCATTCTGGTGTGACCCTCAGGGGATTTCGATGCGCCTTAACGCGCCGCTCATTGTGACCATGATTGCGACGGTGCTGATCAGTAGCCACATCACCGTATTGCTGTCACTTTACACCCGATGGGCAGCGCTTCCGTTGGCATTGCTGCTCACCACGCCCGCGTTTTCCTGCAGCCTGCTGCTGATTGAACGGACGCTGTTGCTGCCCGGTGCGATCGCGAGCACGCACCATTGGCATGTCAGCCTCTTTCTGGCCAGCCTGATCAATCTGTTTTGGGTCTGGCTGTTTGTTCTGCTTCCGATTCAGTTTCGAATTGTCAGCCGTTGGGACGAATTGAGCCAGCATTCGTGAGTGCCTCTTTGACAGGCCGCCGATTCCCATCAACGATTTGAAGGGCTTATCCTGCTAACGCCTCAAGAATGAGTGCGGCCGCGGTTGAAAGAAATCGATCAAAAGCATTTTGAATTCAGACCGTAGAAAGCCACACTCGACACGAATCAATTGAGCCGAGCGGCACGGGCGAAACCAAATGTATCATTGAACATTTGCATCACTGGAAACAGAACGGAGACGTCAAATACGGGCTTATCCCGTTCGGCTTCCAGGTACTTTGCGTCAACCCCATCCTTCTGGATGCGTTCCCAGTTGAGCAGATCGGCCGGCGGGTCGTCCAATAATTTCTTTACATTCAGGCCCTTCCCGTGCTCGTGCTCGCGGTGCAGAAACTCCAGTAAAGAACTGGCGATTAATCGTTCTCCCTTCAGCAATCCCTCAAGCTCGGACATCATTCGCAGCCAGGCGTCAATTCTGTCATTCGATAGCGGTAGACCGAGTTGGTCGGTCTGATTCGGCCCCGGGAGCCACTCGAAATCGTCATCTGTTTCCTTTCGGATGCTGATCCATGTTTCCCGATTGAGTTCGCACACCCTGACCAGGTGCATACGCATTCGCCGCAGACGCGGTGTATCCACGACATTAAGTCTGAGCCAATGAACTTCCTCGGTCTTAACCACCGAGGGCTCGATGTTTGGGAAAATCCGGCTGACTCGGCGCTCAAACCCCGCTTCCTCGTCCACTGACCGGTAGCCTTCCACCATCGAGCACAGCAGATGGCAATAAGCCCTCAACCACGCCACATCACCTCGATCAAAATGGATCCGAAAATCCGGATTCGATTCCTGAAAATCGAACCTTCTGCCATTTAACCCGGTGATCAGTGCAAGCAGTGTTGTTCGCTGGTCGCCTCTACCGGTGAAATCGAAAGTGATTTCTGCGAGTCTCAGTTTCAATTTCACATGATCGTCCGAGACTTCGGCCAGAGTTGCTTCCGCCCGTCGAAGATCATTGGCAAATGCATCCAGCACCCGCCCAAGTGCTTTGTAACTAATAGCCGACGGATTTGGGTTTACGGGCACTGGCAACCGGAGAAATGGTTCTGTAGCTTTTTCTGAGAGCGTTCCATACTCATACAGCGCTTTACCCAGATTTTCCACGGCTCGCATGAACTGAATGACCCCAAGACCGAACCGGGCTTCGTCATCTCGCGGATTCGCGTCAAGAGTGAGTAACAAGGCTGTCTCGCCTTTGGCAAACTCGCCGTCATGCAGGAAACGCTCTGCCGGAGAACCAGCCTGATCAGCTCCGCAAGCCGGAACCGCAACCAAACAAAGAACAAACAGGACGAATGATCGAATCATTTGTGTTTCCTAAAGCGGGAGCATTATCGAATCATGACAGGTCATGTCGGTACCACAGAAGCAAATACCACTTGCAGAAAATCAGCTTCTCAATTGTCTCGCGACTGCCGCGACAGAACTTAATGTGAGCTCTTCCCAGCTGGAATTGGTATTGCGAGGAATTACTCGGCCCCTTCAGGACGACTGACATCCAGACAAACCAGCCAGTCTTCGCTTCGAAGATACAGACGTTTGTTTGACAGTACGGGAGCCGCCCAGGCCGGATAGTGGATATCGTCGTACGAAGTCCGGCCATACTCTTTGAATTCGTTCTGGTTGATCGAAACAACAGATAACGTTCCGCGTTCCCCCAGCACAATAAATCGGTCGCCCAGTTGAATCATCGAACCGCGACCAAAATACGGATAGGGGATATGTCTACCGCTTTTTGTATCAATGATATGACCAGTCTCACGGTCGCGAGCCAGTTGCGAAATATCTCCACCAAATCCATCCGTCTTCCACTGGATTTTTCCGTCCTGCAGACTGATGCACCGCAGTTCGCCTTCGTTCTCGTGCCGGCCACTGAACCCATAAATGAATCCATCCACATGAATGGGTGTCGACCAGTGTGCCAGCATATTCCGAGGGTCCCGCCAGATGACATCCAGACCTTTGCCATCGGGCTTCACCTGCAGCAACACCGATCCCAGTTGATACGCAGCAGAAAGAAAAATACGATCATCAATCACAACGGGAACAGCGGCATTAACAGATTCGTGCACCCGCGGCCGAAACCAATAGTGAAAGTTCTCTTCACCAGTCGCCGGATTCAATGACACCAGCCCCTGCCGAACCTGACACAGCAGGTGCCGCTGACCATGAATTTCCGCGATGATCGGAGACGAGTAGCTGACGACCATCTCGTCGCCGCTCCATTGATATGTCTTCCCCGCAACATCTGTAGACGAGCCGTCCCAAGTGTCCTTCCCCACAGCCTGCCAGATTGTATTGCCTGTGGAGATGTCAAACGCCACGACACCGGAATTTGGCTGACCACCGACCAGGACAATCAGGCGGTCGCCGTCGAGCAGGGGAGAACATCCCATTCCGAAAAACCATTCAGGCAGGTCAAAGTCCCGCTGTAAATCCCGTTGCCAGACAATCTCGCCGTCCTGCATGGACACACACGTCAGCATTCCTTCGGCACCGAGCGTGTAGCAGTTTGTTTCCGTCAGCACAGGCGAACAGCGTGGACCATTGTTGTATCCGTACGGGTCAGCAAAAGAACTCTTGTACGACTGCTTCCAGATTTCTGCTCCGTCGGACACCTTTCGGCACGATATCACCTCGGTGTCGTCCACGCGGTGATGGATGACCAGGCGATCTCCCATGACCGACGGCGCGCTGTAACCCGTTCCGATGGGTTGTTTCCAGAGCATCGCAGGGGGCTGACTGGTCCAGTCCAGGTGAATCCCTGTTTCTGTCGAAACACCAGTATGCTGCGGGCCCAAAAACCAGGGCCAGTCTTCTGCATTAACAGGTCCTGCGATGACAAGAATGGCCAGACAAACGATTACCACCCGTCGTGCCGGACAGGCCGGTCGTTTTACGATTTGCGATCGCATCGTATGCGAAACTCCCGTGGGAAGGATTGAGGCAGGAAATGACAAGAGGATTTCGCTCAAGACTTCATTCACCGTCTTTCAGTCAAATTCGGCGCAAAGGCTTCATGCGACGGTCATTGTACGCGCCCGGTCATTGTACGCGCCCGGTTACCAATACAGAACAGGCCATTTCAGGACCACAATACGCGAAGTCACTACGAAAGGAGTTCGTTCGAACTCCTCTGTTCTTCAGAGATCGCACGATGACTGCCAGATATTTCCGGAAGGACTCCGGATGCATCTCTACGATGTATAGTCGTGCACACCACCTGTTTCATCGTCTTCATCAGAATCTTCAAACTCTTCATCGTCGAACAGGCTGTCGTCCGGCAACTGATCTGAGGAATCAGATTCGCGGGATTCGTCCCAGTCCTCAGACAGGATCCCGTGCCCAACATCATCATAACTTTCTTCGCCGAAATCATCAGAATCCAGTTCACCCTGATCTGTCAGCATATCTCCATCAGCAGATCGACCGAAAGGCTTGTAATCCGGATCAACTTCTCCGCGGGCTCGCAGGATCAGGCGGATGGGAACTTCACGAAACGGGGTAACTTCGCGCAGGAAACCCAGCAAATATCGCTTCCACGATTCGTCCATCAAACCAGGTTCGTTGCACTTCAGCACGAGTGTCGGCGGAACACCGTCGACCTGTGATGCGTAGTAGATTTTGGGTCTTCTGTTCTTCCGAATCGGCGGAGGATTGCGGATGATTGCCGTTCGTATTGCTCGGTTCAGTCGACCGGTCGTGATTCGTTTCTTGGCCTGCTTGAATACGCTCTGAGCCAGATTCAGCAGTTTACGAATATTGCGTCCGTCTTTGGCTGTCAGAATTGCAATCGGAACATGCCGCATCGAGCTGAACGTCTTCGTCAGATAGTCGACCCACTTTTCGCCAGTCATCTCGGCTTCCAGAGCCAGGTCCCATTTATTGATGACGAAAATGCACGGTTTGCAATGCTGCGATATCTCCTCAACAAGCTGCTTGTCGACTTTCGAAATGGTCTGCGTCGCATCAAAGAACATCAGCACGATGTCGGCTCGACGAATGCTTCGCTGAGCCCGGACGAGGCCGTAAAACTCAATATCGTTGGCCAGACTTTTCTTCTTACGTACGCCGGGTGTATCAATAGCGACAAACGCCTTCCCGTCGACTTCGAACCGCACGTCAATACTGTCGCGAGTCGTGCCGGCAACTTCACTGACGATCACACGTTCGCATTCAGCAATTTGATTAATGAAGGTGCTTTTACCGACGTTTCGACGGCCAACAATGGCGAGTCGCAGATCGGCTGGCATCAGCAGTTCATCGCCTTCATCATTTTCGGAAGCAGCGGCTTCGGGAAGATTCTCTACAATAAACTCTATCAATTCATGGCGATTGCGATTGGCTTTCACACTCGTGCAAATCATCGGCAAGCTGGCAAGCTGCAGAAACTCAATCGCATCAATGTCCGACTTTGTTGAATCACATTTGTTTGCAACGAGGATAGCGGGCTTGTGCGATTTGCGAATCCGATCGGCAACTTCCCTGTCCAGCGGTGTCACGCCGGCTTTGGCGTCAACCACAAACATCAGGACATCGCACTCAGCCAGACCGATGTCGATCTGTCGTTCGATATCGTCAGACAAATCGTCGCTGTCGACGATGCCAATACCACCGGTGTCCACCAGTTCAAAGTAGCGACCCAGTTCGTGCATGATCCATGTGACGCGATCGCGTGTTACGCCTGCGGTCGGATCCACGACCGAAATTAATCGCGCAGCCAGCCAGTTCAGCAGAGAACTCTTGCCTACGTTCGGACGACCAACAATTGCCACTTTTGGAAGTGACATAATTCTACCCCTGCACCAAGGGCTTCGCCCTCGACCCGAATCCAATCTGCCATTCGGAAACGCATCCAGCGTTCCCGAACTGCAGCTCAAAGAAATACACAAACCGCAACCTGTGTCCTGGAATCAGCACGATCGCAACCGCCTGATGTACCAACAGTGCTGACTTGAACCGCACAGCTTATTCGACGCATGCAGCATCCACCACTGACAGTGCCGGATATGTGAATGAACCAATCGAGACCATCCCAATTCCTGACATTCTGCCCGGGATTTTACTCGAATTACTCTCACCTTTGGCATTTTCTGGTGTGCCAGAGACGAAAACGGCCGCCCCTTGCTGCGGGCCCGTCGGCGTCAGACTTCCCAGAAGCCTTCTCGAAACAACCCGGACTTTGACGCAAATTTCTGTGGCTAAGATGATCTCTTAATGCTCGTCCGTGGAAATCCCCGTCTCGACCTGTTCATCCACAACTTCAGATTGAGTCTGCTGCACGGCAGTTGAATCTGATGGTTCCAGGGGTCCGTCCTCGTCAACCTCAGCATCCAGCCCCAGCGTTTTCATGCGTCGGTAGAGTTTCGGTCGCGTGAGTCCGAGTCGTCGGGCAACTTCGGTCTTGTTCCCTTCACATTCCACCATCGCTGCGGTGATCAGTTCCACTTCGAATTGTTCGAGCAAAGTTTCCAGCTGAATGATGGGCGGTTTTGCTCCCCCGGCGTTCCGCTGGGCGTCCTGTGCAACTCGAAAATGCCAGGGAAGATGTTCCGGCAGAATGACTGAACCGGTGCAATTCCTGCAGGCTTCGCTGGCCACTCCATGTAATTCTCGCACCTGCCCCGGCCATCGGTACGCCTGCAACTGGTCCTGAACCTCCTTTGAAAACGTCGTAGCAGGCGATTTATGGTCTCGACGATGCTGGTCCATAAAGTGTTGAAACAACAGCAACACGTCGTCACCGCGTTGATTTAAGGGCGGCAACTGCACTTCGATATCCGACAGACGCGCGTGAAGTTCCGGCAGAAGGCGACCATCATTCAGCAACTGTGACAGTGGGTACTGACTGGTCGCGGCCAGACGAACGGGCGTCTGGACATTACTGGTCGTCACACTTGATGACCTGATTCCGCCGGGTTTACCGCCGACCGACGAATGATCGTCGATGGAATCAAACGCATAATGATCGACCAGCCATCGTTGAACATCCAGCGGCAACATTTGGAGTTCGACAAGCACAAGCAGAGCAGTGCGATGATGTGGCATTGTTGACACGGGCCCACCCGCAGTCCGCAGCTGGTGTAGTGTCGAAAGCAGCACCGAAGATGCCAGCAGATGGCAGTCGAGAAAAGCCAGTGACTGGTCCGACAGGGGAGACTGTAAGTGTATCAAGCGAATCAGATGCCGCCGACCGCTTCCTTCAGGGCCAGTGACAGCAAACGGCGAAGCTGTCGATTTCAGTAATTCCGCCTGCCGCAGTGCGCGCCGCATCAGGCTACACTTACCGAGATAGTTTTCGCGACCAAACCGCCTCCTGAGGTCCAGCCTCAGTGCGTTGATTTCTGCGTGCAGGGATTTCAGTGAACCGGAGGCAACGCTCTTTATCTGCGTTTCTATGGGCGAACGATTCAGTATCACCAGCGTCGCTGCAGCCATAGAAGGCTCCGTGCCGGGCAGTGATTCCTGCAAAGGAACAAATGTCAGGTTCACAGACACTGAATTGCCTTTTGCATCCGGCAATACGGTGCTGATCTCTGCAGTCATCCCCTGCTGGCAGATATCGGGTGGAGCCAGAGACGAAGTCACCAGATCGACAAGCGGATTTTCCCCGGGAAGTTCCTGATCGCTGGCTGCCGTGCGATAACAACGCAGTGAACCGAGATCATCGTTGGTCCACCCGGTTAATTCTGTCACCCCCGGACTCACACTTCGAATCCGGCAGTCACCATCCAGCGCGATGATGGCCGATGGTCCTTCTTCGATCAATTGCGTCCAGTTCAGTCGTCGTGGGCGCGCCACTCAGCATTCCTTTCAGAGCCCGTCGTCAATCGTAGTTGCGAATTCGCCACGGCTATTCTGCCAGAGGCAGAACGACTGCGGCTTCCTGGCTGAGGATTTGAGGTCGTCGGGGCACTTGGGTCTGCCGTGCATTGGACGACAGCATCTTCTTTAAATCAATTCGAACGTAAGGCATTTCCGCCGCAGGTTTCCTGTGGCTGGCGTTTGCGACATACAAGACTCCGTCAGCCGGAATGAATAAGACATTGTGCAGATTAGACTGCATCGCCACCGGGCGACTCATCAACCACATCCCCAATTCTTCATCGATCAATCCGTGCTTCTCTTTGACCCGACGGCGCAATTCCTCCAGACGACTTCCTGCAGAAAGAACGACAGCATCAGGGATTCCTTCTCCCAGTCGTTCGTGCCCCTGACCAGGATCGATGAATTCGATACTTTCGGGAGTCGCCGCAACCCCTACAGCCTGATTCGTTTCTCCATCTGCAAAAACATAGTAATACTCGCAAGTGCGTGGATTCTCTGTCCACAAATGTTTGACTTCATCCAGCGTTCGACATTCTTCCAGCGCGCGACGCATGAGCGTTGCCATAGGCACTCCGTCCCAGTTGCCTTCACCGCGGCCCCCCATTTCCCCCAGTGAAATCATCTCGGCATTCATGCCACTGACGCTTCCGGTGAATGCCGCGTAACCAACGTTTGCAAACGCAATTTGCCCCTTCGGTTCGATAATGAAAGTCGTGGCTGCGTCCTGCAGACCAATAGTTGTCATGTAGTCAAGAACGCGACCGTGATACAGCTTTCCGTCTTTCGTTGCTGAACCAAAGACTGCAAATCCGGAACAGTGGAACATTTCAGGAAAGACATTCAGCGTTTCTGCCGTTTCGGCATCGATGTTCAACGCAGCAGCGATGGCTCGTGTTTCCATCTTGTGCCGTTCCGGAATAAACGGTGACAGTCGTTCATAGGCCGCCATGAGATCCTGACGAAACCAGTGCCCTGTGCGGATGACATGCGCCAGACCAAAGGTATAGAGAACTGATTCGATGCACCTTCGTGACTCATCGGGTAGTAGTAAACCGTGAGCTGTTCCAATTTCTTCGGGAGTGCCCCAGAGTGTTGCGACGCGCTGGCCTTCGATCCATTCGAGGCGACCATTCTTTACGGTACGCGGCGCCATTGGAGGCGTGAGCAGACTCTGACCAGGCAGCAGGATTTCCCCCGCTCGGCGTACTCCTCGAACGACTGTACGTTCCAGTTCGTCCCGTGAAATCTGCTGAACATCAAAATTGCCCCAGTTCTTCATATCAATCCTGGCAGGGGTTTCGATTTCAAAACGGGTGTCGATTTGAAGCGAAGCGTCCTTGTGTCGAATCAGTAGTCTGTTGGCCTGAGGTAAGGACACTTCGACACTGCCGCTGATCGTCCACGACTGTTGTTCTGCTGAATACTTCATGTCCGTAAAAGCCAGCATGCCGGCCACCAGAGAAGTCAGATCTGTGTTGGTGTCAGCAGCCATCCGAAGCATGGCCAACTGTGAATGCTCCGAAATGAGTCGAGAAAGACAACCCTCGGGAGATAGTTGATCCGCCTCACCAACGACACCCTGCCCAACAAACACACGCTTGTGCCTCGGTAGTATCAACGCAGTGACATCATCGCGTCGCCGAATGTGTAATGCATAGTCAGCGTGATCCAACGTCAGGTCGAAGCTGTGTGCATCCAGCTTCTTCAGGACGATGTCGATCTGCTGAGGCCTGTTATCAATCTTTACCGAAGCCTGGATAGAAACCTGAAACTGTTGTTGTTGTCCGGCAGTGAATAGGGGTTTCAGGCCGTCGACCAGCGATTCCAAATGGGTACCTTCATCCGACGATGCAGTTTCGGCTCCTTTGACGACGCTTGTTTCAACGACACTTGTTTCAACGACACTTGTTTCAACAACGCTGCTTGCTGCGCCGAATGATTCCACCGCATACAGGTGCGGCGTCAGGGTCCACATACCCAGCAAAGCTGCAGCAGCGTAAGTGGCTGCCCGAAAACAATCCATCACCAGCAAACTGACCATTGCCTACTCTCCTTCATTGAATATTGCGTCGAAGCAAGATCAGTAGCATATCCACCGTTTCAGTGAACATCCATGCTGCATAGTCTGGTAATTCCTCCGGAACGCCGATCGACAACCGGCCATCTGTACCCGCGATAATCAGAACAGACGGGCTGTCTTGCTGACACGGACTTTTGTACGCTGCGTCGTCTGCCAGACAAGATCCCGATCAGGTTTCAGCGGTCTTTGTTGTGATCCATGCCGTGTCCCTGGAAGTTTGTTTGATCCTGCCCGATTCACCTGCCGTCGAATACTGCCGATACGAATGACCAGAATCTTTACCAGGACGATCACTTTGCCCATCGAAGGGCATTCGATCACGATCAATATTCCTGCTCATCCCGATCAGATTCTGGAGCAGGCGGTTCAGGGAGAGGCGAATGGCGATCATCAAACCGATCCTTACTGGGGATTGCTTTGGGATGCCGCTCCCAGAACCGCTCGATGCATTTTGCGTCATGCGCAGGCCAATGGATTCGCGCGTGGCCTGAAAACGGTAGAACTTGGGTGTGGCGTTGGCCTCGCGGGAATCGCCGGGTTACTGGCAGGATTGGATGTCACGTTAACGGATCTGGTTCCATCGGCTGTGGAAATGGCGTGTGGAAATGCGGTGCTGAACGGTTTTTCAGACGCCCGTGGGCAGGCAGTCGACTGGCGCAATCCTCCGGATGAAACATTCGATTTCATCGTTGCAAGCGATGTTCTGTACGATTCTGCCAATCATCGACCACTGCTGAATACGATTACGCGAATGCTGGCAGAAAACGGCGTCGTCTGGATTGGTGACGCTGGGCGGGCGAACTCTCCACTTTTCATTCATCTGGCAGAAGATGAAGGATGGAAAGTGTCCATTCTTGATGAAGACCAGAATGAACTCCTGGCCCCAACGCATGTGCGGTTTCAATTGATCGTCCTTCGGCGTTAATTGCAGGCAGACTGGCCGATGAATTCGATGGCGCTTCGTCACGCTGGGTTTCGCCCCGGAAACGTCGATCGGGCGACATATCGGTATTGAGCAATCGCCGTGGCGTCCCTAAAAAGCGTCGGAATGGTTCGTTGGACGAACAAGCAGATTTGGAGCTGATGTCTGTCAATTGCACCTGAGTGCACTTGAGCAGCATGAACGAGATTGACAAACCTCTGTCAACCGGAGTCTCTTCGAAGGAGCGGAGTGGGTTATGTCGGGTGCCGGGACATTCGATTTTTGCGCGGCCATGGAACGACTGTGCATTGATATCTGCAGTCGGCATGCGGAATTCCTCCACGTCCGCATGTCGGAAGTGGTCGTTACATTCGCACAGACTCGATCGAGTGTCGACTGGGGTATGCAGGCAAAATTGACACCGCTTCGGTTTGAAGGTGGCCGACGAACCGAACGCCGCAACGGCAGAGTGTGGACGATTCATCCCATTCGCCACAACGGAAAAGAGGCGCTCTATGTGCTCACTTTCTATCTGCCCCGTTTTCTGAACTTGTCATTCGATGAAAAGATCATCACAGTCTTCCACGAACTTTATCACATCAGTCCCCTGTTTGATGGCGACATCCGACGGTTCAAAGGGGCGTGTTACATGCACAGCGGAAGTCAGAAAGCCTACGACAAGCAGATGGCGGTCTTTGCAAAAGAGTACCTGGCTTCACGACCAGATCGTTCACTGTATACATTCCTGAATCATGACTTCATCAACCTGCAGAAGTCATTCGGAGCCGTTGTCGGGCTGCGAATCCAAACGCCTCGTCTGGTCGAAGTTCGTGATGCCGCGTGAATCGCCGAGCTTATTCAGATGAAACCGCGGGCAGCAAACTCACCCGGCAGGACAAGAAACCAGAAGCAGGTGTTTCATGGAAATCGATATCGCATCCACCCGAGCTTCGATTGTGTACCAGCATCTGACGCGCATCATTGCTCCGCGGCCTATCGCCTGGGTCTCAACGCGATCTAAAGACGGGCTCTCCAACATCGCGCCGTTTAGTTTTTTTGCCGGCGTCGGATCTCGTCCAGCGACTCTCCTGTTCTGTCCCGCCAACAGACTCGATGGAAGCCCCAAGGATACTCTTCGCAATATCCGCGAAACGGGTGAATTCGTTGTAAATGTTGTCACGGAAGAACTTGCCGTACTGATGAATGAATCCGCAGCGGACCTGCCCGAATCCGAATCGGAATTTGCGGCCTGTGATATACCTGAAACGGCTTCCAAAACGGTCAAAGCCCCCACAGTGGCCATCAGTCCGGCAAGCATCGAATGCAGTCTCCTGCAGGAGCACGCGATTGGAAGCGGCCCTGGTGGTGCCAATATTGTTGTGGGCAGCATCCAGCACATCTCGATCGCAGACCATGTCCTGGACGAATCCGGCTTCGCCGATGTCCGAAAGTTACAACTGATCGGCCGCATGGGAGGCAACTTTTACTCCCGCACATCCGACATCTATGAGCTTGAACGCCCTCGCCAGGCGTAAGCCGCTCCCGCATCCGCACTTCAGAACCACACGGTCCAGCGCCACGATAACCCGGCGCATGCAGGCGAGTGTGTCTGGCTCTCACGGTTCAACATCTCTGAAGGATTCTCCCGGGAAACTGCGAGTGCGCTGCCACGGTAATCGAGTCGACCTGCAAGACCAGTTCTGGAGAAAATCCGCCGAAAGAAGTAGTCGTCAACTTTTCGCCATTTCGCTCCACAGTCACGGTAGAAGAATTGATAACCTGCCTGAATGGTCGGGAGCCCCCGGATCAGCGTCTCTTGCAGTTTCGTCGCCTCCCGCACCCCGATGGATCCGGAACATCGCTACATCTGGCATGAGGAGAACATCGATGAAACAGAATCCTGAGAGTCAGTATG
>JAGQQE010000132.1 GCA_020426345.1 Planctomycetaceae bacterium | reverse complement strand
AAACGGGACTCGCAGTTCGTCAGCACCAGACGTTCGGCCAGCCGAACGTCTGCCATCGGGCACGAAGACTTCCCCTGACGGTCGTTCAGGTTCCGAATCCGTCAAAAGCCAGACAAGACGTGAGTCCGCAGATCCAGGTATTGATATCAGACAGGAACTTGAGCGACGCGGGCTGCGAGGCACCTTCGAAAAACTTGTTGAGCAGGCTCGCAAAGAAGCCAACGCGCAGAAGCAGGCGGAACAGGAAGCTCGTCGGGCGATGTCGAACAATCCGAATTCGCAAGACCAAAACAGTGGCAATACCAGTGCTTCTGCCGGCGGCAGCGCCACCACCTCTGACAACATTCGAAACAACGATTCCGTCGAAAGATCACTTCTGCGAACTCTGGATGGATTACGAGATGACGTCGTGGAAATAGCAAAGGAGCTCCAGGAAGAGTCTCGTCAGCAGAACCCGCGGTCATCAGCCGACACGGGTCAGCCGGGCAGCCGGCAGTCACCGCATTGGCGCCCTGATATCAAAAACCGATCCCCGGAGATCTCTCAACAGCGTAATTCCGGGGGCGGACCCCAAAATGGTCCGGCGAAATCAGAAACTTTACGTTCGATTCGCGACGGTGCGTCTGAGTTCTTATCCGACCTGGCCTCCGGACCGGATGCGAAAATGCCATCCGCCCCGGATTCCGCATCGTCACTGGAGAGTCTGGCCGACGCTGGCAGTTCTTTTATCAGCATAATCGTCCCCATACTGGTCATTGGTGCTTTGCTGGCAGCGTTGTTGGCACTTGCTGCAAAACAGACCGGCATGTGGCCTGACGCTCAGACCGAAACGATCCGGGCATCAGCGATTCGCTCAGGTACTATTCGAACACGCCGAGATGTGGTCACAGCTTTCCATCAATTGACTGGCCGCACAATTAATCCGTCGTTGCCATCCATCGAAGACTGGCGAACTCACCGCGAAGCCGCCGAGCAGCTGACCATGATGTCACCGTCGCTGAACAACGCGGTTCAGGTGCTGGCAGACATCTATGAACAGGCAAGGTACCTGCCAGACGATTACAATCTGACAGACGATCAAATCCGTGATGTACGTGACGCCCTGGCCCTGTGCGAGAGAGGGGCGAATCGATGATGCGCGTCGCCACATTTCTTGCCTGCCTCACGGTCCTTGAGTGTGTTAACTCGGGCATGTCAGGTCCCCGCCTGCACGCGCAGGAGTCCACTGCCGCTGTCAGTCATGCAAACGAAACGACGTTTGCCGGCGAAAAATGGTCGTTCGGTTACGAGTTATTCCAGATGCTGCTGGAAGAACGGGGTCTGGCGATGTTGTCAGATCTTGACGAAGCGACCACTGCCCCGTCTGAAACCGTTGTTGTAATGATGGGTGACCTGTCGTCGCTCAACCAGACAGACTGGCTTCGATTACAACGGTTCGTTGTGAATGGGGGCACTGTGCTTCTGGCATCGGACCAGTCGCACAGAATTCTCGGATTCAACGCCGGGCCGGTTTCGACGTCAGCCAAAGAACACCAGTATCAGGGGTTTGAAGACTGCGTGCTGGCCACAGACCTCAGCCGGAGTTCGTCACTGACACGGGGCCTGAAGAACATTGTGTTGAATCGAAGTGGCTGGCTGACGATCCCGTGGAGCGGCACCCTGAACTGGTTTGTCGCGGCTCGATTACCCGCCGACTGTGCACCACGACGAAGCGGACAGCAGGCCGCCATGGTCATGGGATGGCCGCGTCAACAGGGGCGTCTGCCAAATTCAAACGAAGCAAGCCGAAGCAGAGGTTTGCTGTTAATGGCTGCCGATCAAAGCCTGTTCACAAACCTGATGTTGTGGCATGGCGACAACGCGATGCTGGCCGTGAATGTTGCCGAAATGCTGTGCAACGGTCAGAGAAAGAGGTTGTTGTTCATGGTCGACCGTCAGGCAAATGTCAGCTACACACAGTCAGAGGCCATGCAACCTGAAGCGATGCCGTCTCAGACGGCTGAGTCACCAACAATACCACCAGAGATCCCACCGCTCCCGGATCAACTGCCGGAAGACCTGCCGGAGCCAAAACTTGAAACCATGCTTCGCCTGGCCAATGCTGTTGTGCGAGAAGTAGAAGAATCCAACGTGGTCAACGAAGTCCTGGCTGACCGCCCGCGACGCGTCCGGCAGCCGTTTTATCAACGTGCGGTCATGCTGCTGCTGTTTGGAATCGCAGCTCTCTGGCTGTTGTGGCGATTGGCACAAAAGAACAGCATCCAGCCAGCTCAGGTTGCGAGTCGCGTGATGCAATCATCGTTGCAGATGATTTCGCGACAGAAGCTGGGAACCGTGGGAGGATCATCAAAACTTTACGCAGAAGCCGCAGAGGTCCTGGCGCGGGATCTTTGCCAGCAGCTCACCGGCTCAACCTCCGCTGAAGAATGGAAACGACAACTAACAGGCCGTGAATGGCTCAACAACAGCGTCCCCCTCTCTCCACCCCTGCGCGAAGAACTGACGTTCGCGGTTCAACTGGCCGTGAGAGGCCATTCAGGAAACATGACCCGCAGCCGCTTCGAAACCTTCGGACGCAGTCTGCGAGAACTGCAGGCGACGTTGCGGATACCGGCTTGATCCCCTGGTGAATCAGTGAAATCGATCGGTTAATCCGCCTACCGCACGAGCATGAATTCCGGCATCATGAAAACGGCCCATAACAGGTCTTCGATTTCGGTCGGCGATGGCTCACGGCTCAGGAACGACTCCACGGCCAGAACTTCTTCTTGTGTCGGTCGCCGGCACAACGTCGATTCGAAGACAAATTGAATAAGTTCGCTTCGACCTTTCCATTCTCTGGACGCCAGCGTTTCTCCCCCGCGCTGCAGCGACGCAGCGAACGCAGCTCCGTTGCTCAGGTCGATTGCTTCCAGTGTCGAAAGCTCCGACGGACGCATTGAAACAATCTGCTCGCGCAATGGTCGACCCAGCGATTTCATCAGGAAGTCATTTTTCACAAGTGACGCGCGGACCATTGGAACGTTACCGCTGATCGCCAGCGAAAGAGTATTGCGGGCGGATGCATCGATTGTCTGCGTCCATGAGGACACCGGTTGCACGACGGTCGCCGCTGCCCATTTACCTGGAATGCCGCCCAGTCTGCCTTCACGGCCATTGGGAGTTCTGGCATTGAACTCCCAGGTTTCGTCAGATGCGATCAGGACCGTTGACTGGTCCGCAAGAACCAGGCGAGATTCAAAAAACAGACCCGCAGGATTGGGCCCATTGCCGGCGTTGCTTGCCACCACAACAATTTGATTGTCGCCCTTCTTCAGCAGCGTATGCATGGCCACTGCCTGAGGCTGAGTCCAGTTGTCACCACGGCTGACTTCGCGACCATTAATATAAAGGGTAAAGGCGTTGTCGCAGGTGATGACCGCACCGCCACGTTCAACCGATTGTTCCAGTTTGAAACTCTTACGAAGCGAGATCGATTCACCGGCGGGTGGTGTTTTTCCTTCGGAAGCAGAGTCTCCCCAAATCCACTTTGCCTGCAATTGCAGATCGGGTGCTGAAGGATCATTCGATACCGCGCGAAACACCGGAGCGTCAATTGTCGTCGGCGCGGCGGACGTAAGCTGCCAGACGTTGTCAAGAAATTGCTCTGCCGTCATGCGACGCGCGACAGGGCCGCGATAGAGATAAGCGCTGCTGCCCGGCTCCGTTGCCTGAGACAGACACTGCGACTGGTAGGCCTGCGATGTTGCGATCAGACGAAGCACGGCTTTCAGATCGTAGTGGTTGTCGCAGAGTGACACCGCCAGATAGTCCAGCAGGTCTGCATTCCACGGCTCTGACTGCATCGCGTCCAGAGGATGAACGATGCCACGCCCCATCAGCTTGTACCAGAGCCGATTGACAATCGTTCGAGAGAAACGTCCGTTGTCCGGATGCGTCATCAAACTCGCCAGCTGTTGCAGCCGTACGTCACGCTCTGCGGACGGATCGACCTGTCCCAGTTCCGGAAACAGCCAGGAAGCCTGAGCCTGACGACCAACAGGCTTATCGCAGCGATGAATTTCCAGAGGACGTGTCGAGTAGATAGCTGCCAGACCGTAGGCTTCATCCAGTTTCCATCGATCGATAAAGCTGTCATGGCACGAGGCACACTTCATGTTGATGCCAAGAAACGACTGGGAAATACTCTGCGCGAATTGAATCTCTACCGTTTGCCCCGCGCTCACCTCCCCGCGCCATTTAATACCATCGATGTACCCTCGACTTGCAGGCGTTGCCGGAGCAATTAGTTCACGCGCCATCACATCGAAGGGCATATTCTGCAATAGAGCATCGTAAAGCCAGGCGCTGATCTGCGTACGCCCTCCCGTAATGAAACCCGTACCGCTGTAATCGTTCCGCAGCAGATCATTGAAAAAAGTCAGCCAGTGATCGGCATATGCAATCTGCTGATTTAGCAGATCGTCAATCAACTGCTCACGTTTATTTGGCTGCGTACTGGCAACAAATGCATGCAACTGCTCCTGCGTTGGCAGCAATCCGACCAGATCCAGCGAGACACGACGCATAAACAGAGCGTCATCAATTGCCTGCGGTCGCACAATTCCATTCGACGCAAGGTACTGATCCAGGATTCGATCTACCGGATGATTGCGGCCCGGAAGAGCCTCGGGAAGCTCAGGACGGCGCGGAAGCAGCGGTGGTTCGTACGATACCGGAGCAAAACTGTAGCCATCCTCCCAAACGGCACCTTCCGCAACCCAGGCACGCAACACTTGTTGTTCGGCCTTTGAAACACGCGGTTTATCCGCGGGAGGCATTCGGGTTTCGGGATCTTCCGATGCGACAAGTTCCAGCAGATAAGATTCCGCTGGTTTGCCAGCGACAATATGCCCTGAATCAACAAGCAATTCCCGAGTATTCAACGAGAAACTACCCTTGGCTTCGCGACCACCATGACAAGAAACGCAATGCTTTTGAAGAATCGGCACAACATCGTGAGCAAAGTCAACGTGTTGACCGGGACTACCTGGCTGCTGTGCGCGTGCAGCAACAGAAGTGAGCAGGCAAATAGTCAGACAGATTACCGTCCGGGATCGATACAACATTTTGCTATCCATGAGCTGAAGCGGCACGGCAGTACGTGCCAGAGCATTTTGTGTGACCGTAGCGTACGCAATTGAGGGCCGTTTTAGCAGCCAGGTGAAAAACAGGACTGGCTCGAGCAGGAGACCTGAAAACACGATAGTTTACAGTCGTTAGTTTACAGTCGTTCTGCGTACCTGTCCTGGTTCTTCAACGGACAGCTGGCTGTACCGAGCCAGAAAATTTCATCTCACTCACATCAGATTGTTGCTTCCCGCTTTCACCGTTCGTCGATCAACCTTCCGTAACCCCATTAAAACGGACCGGGTTTCAGTCCCGGCATGAGACTCGCTGCTCACGAAATTCAGCCACGATCGCCATCAGGGTGCAAAGCGAACAGAGCCTTGCGGTCCGAGTTCGAAAGATCAATACTGCTGACGGAGCAAGACCTCATGAGTTCTGTTTTCCGTTTGAGTTTTCAACTCGAATCCCGTCCGCCCTCATCAGGTCACGTGCTCTCAATTCCGTGGGGAGTTGTTGACCAGTCATGCATTGCAGCGAGCGACTCTTCGCGTAAGGAAACTGACGGCGACCAAAATGCAAATTCGATCTTTGTTACGTTTCAGCCTCCAGCTCTGCGCTGGCCTTTCGTTTGCTGCCCTTTCTTTCACCGATGCCGTCAAAGCAGCGGAGCCTTTTGAAGTGTTTCTGGACAGGCACTGTATTCGGTGTCATGGTCCCCGGAAAGAGGAAGGCGACATCCGGATTGATCAGTTGTCGCGCGACTTCCGTTCCGGACTGGATTCCCACCACTGGGCCGAAGCGCTGGATAAGCTCAACAGCGGCGAAATGCCGCCGAAGGATGAGCCTCAGCCGACTCAGGACGAGATCGCAGCGTTCGTGACCACACTTGACGCGCTGTTGAAAGAGGGTCGAGCGGCTCGGATGGCAGCGCGACCGGCCGTGTCACACTACAGACTCAGTCGCAGAGAATATCAGAACACGGTCTACGACCTGCTGGGAGTACGATACGATCCGGCTAAGCCGGGGGAATTAAACGAGGACACATTGTGGCACGGCTACGAACGAATCGGAGCACAGCTTTCACTTTCGCCGTCACACGTGGATCGCTATTACCGCGCGGCGGACATCGTGCTTGATCGTGCTTTCCCCACTTCGTCCAGCGAAGCGCGCAGGATTCGGAAGACGGCGGCGGATTTGCGTTACGGTGGTGGAAAAGCCCAGCAGGCAGCGCTCGATCGATTCGGTATCCAGCGACCATTGCGTTATCTCCTTTTCCCGGGACGGGTTCAACAGGCGCTGACCTCCAGCTGGTTTGGGGCAACAGGCCCGGAACACAGTGGGCTCTATCGCATGCGTCTTCAGGCGAGCGGTATTCGTCCACCCGGAGGTCAACCGGCCCATCTGAGCATTGGTGCGCAGACCAGTGAGGAAACCGTCGACGGGGTTATTGAATTTGACATCACAGCCCCCGAAGACAGTCCGCAGGTTTACGAGTTCGACGTGTTCCTGGAAATGCCGGCTCAGTTACATTTCGCCGTAGTAGCCACCGACATTGTGGACAGACGTGGCGGTGCAGCCTTCCGCAATGCACTTGCCAGCAATTCATACGTTTTTACCCACAGCAGCGAAACCGCTCTGCTCAATCCCAATGCGCCGCAGATGTTCGACGGGAACGGGAACGGCATCTTTTCGACCGTGATCCTCGACTGGATCGAATGGGAAGGTCCTCTGGTCACAGAGGCAGAGAAATCCCGCCGCAGCAATGTACTGCCGCCCGATCAAGCGCCCCTGGAAGTCGTCGCCGAACATCTGCAACGCTTTGCCGAACGCGCGTGGCGGCGGCCGGTCGAAATGGAAACGCTGCACGAGTATCTGGAAACTTACCGTGTCGGGTGTGAGGCTGGCGAGAAGCCGGCCGATGCCTATCGAGTTGCCCTGCAGAGCGTGCTGACGTCCAGAAACTTCATCTACCTGGTCGAGGGCGATCCCGTTCCACGTCAGCACGTCACTGACTGGGAACTCGCCTCGCGGCTCTCCTATTTCCTGTGGAGTTCAATGCCGGACGACACCCTTTTCGCTGCAGCTGGCAACGGTAGCCTGAAGAAAGATGATGGCCTGAAGAAAGAAGTGGACCGGATGTTGACGGACGGCCGAATCAACCGCTTCATTAACGACTTCTCGCGTCAGTGGCTGCAACTCCACCGGGTCGGAATGTTCCCGCCGGATAAGGTTCTCTACCCAACATACGACGACTGGCTCGAGGCAAGCATGCGCGAGGAACCGGTTGAATACTTCCGTGAAATGCTCACAAAGAATCTGCCCATTGAGGCCTTCCTGGATTCCGACTGGACGATGGCCAACGCCCGGCTGTGCGATTTTTATGGACTGCCGGAGCCAGATAAGGATGGTTTCCATCGTGTCTCGCTCAGGCCCGATAACCATCGCGGTGGTTTACTGACAATGGGCGCGGTGCTTGGGTTGACCTCAGACGGAACGCGCCATCGCCCGGTTCATCGCGGCGTCTGGCTCAGCGAAGCAATCTTCAACAGGACTCCGCCGTCGCCCCCGGCCAATGTGAATCCGATCGAACCCGTCCCTCCTCAGGGAAACAAAATCACCATCCGTAACAGGATCGAAGCACACGCACAGAACACAAGTTGCGCCGCCTGCCATCGGAATATCGATCCTCTTGGACTGGCATTCGACCACTACGATGCCATTGGCCAGTGGCGCACTCGCGAATACGTCCCAACCGGCATCGGCGAAGATCCGCTCGTGGATGCCTCGGGCGTGTTGCCGGACGGACGGACGTTCACCGATTCCATGCAGTTCAAACAACTGCTGCTCGAAGACCGCGACGAGTTTGCACGTGCCTTTATCGAACACCTGTGCACCTACGCGCTTCGCCGCGTGCTGACCGTGGATGATCGGGAGGGAGTTCAGGCGATTGTCGACGAAGCCAAGAAACATCACTACGGCATCAAAGATATTGTCCGTGAGGTGGCCTTATCGGATTTGATCCGCAGGCGTTAGTCATCATTCTTTGCTTCCTGCCGAAGCGAAGCCGCCGCCGAACTTCGCCTGTTCAGTTCGAAGCAATGATCGTCATCGTGTGACAGCCGGCCGAACAATCCGTTGAAAGAACGATGCTTCAGCGAGGGATCACCGTCCCGCCAGCGCTTGTCAAAACGTCCCTCGCTCACGCTTCGGCTTACGTTGCATGCGTATTCCAGCGGCCTGCTAACAGCGACCGAGGCAGCCCTTAACAATTCCCTTCCACGGGTCGGCATCAAATGGCCAGTGCAGAATCGAGTTCATATACCATGCGATGGCTTTGCGCGGTGATGACGAAGCGAGGAACCAGGCCGAACACCGCTCGACGTTTGCCAGAGCCTGCCGTCGGACTGTCCATGGAAGCGATCTGCCTCGATCTGTCTCCAGAGCCTTTCTCACGGTGTTCATTCGCAATGAACGCATGCGTTCATGATTCTTGGAAAACGAACCTGATCGCCAAAGATATTTTGTGAGTGCGTCTGGGACCGCGGCAAATCGCACGCCTGCCGCCGCAAGGCTCAGCCATAAATCCCAGTCTTCTGCCAGGTCAGGATTCTCCGAGAACCGACTCACAGCGTTCAGAGCATCACGCTTAACCATCAGGGAAGACGTGACGAAAAAATTGTCCATCAAAAGTTGCTCAAACAAATCGCCGATTGGCATCGAGGCCGGATCCGGATGACGCAGCGAATCAATGCGTTCCACGGCGCCAAAATTCATTGTATTGGTATAGACAGCTCCGGCCCGTGTGGCTTCTGCGGCCTGAAGCTGCTGGCTGAGCTTTTCCGGGAGCCAAAGATCATCGTTGTCCAGGAAGGCCACCCATTCTGAAGTTGCCGCTTCGATGCCACGATTTCGGGTTTTCGCAATTCCCTGATTCGGTTGATTGATCGCGATGATCGCATCACCAAAAGAACTCAGCACTTCCTGGGTCTTATCAGTCGATCCGTCGTTGACGACAATCACTTCAACATCACAATCCCGCTGTCCGAGAGCACTTTCAATCGCCAAAGCCGTATAGTCCCCCCCGTTATAGACAGGAATGACAACGGAAACCTGAGGAACGCGGTCGGCGGTCGGCATAATTGAAATCGCTGTGCGGATGGCAGTGGAAACAGTCTTCAAACATTCGAACCGGATGTTGAAGAAAATATGCCTCGCCGGTGTCGCTGCTTCCGAACAACCCTCCTTGTTCGCAAAACGATATGACAGACAACGAGAACGTGAAGCGATTACAACGATTTTGAGGACGTTTCAGACGCTTCAGTCAGCACGCAAATTGCACTACCAAAAAGCAGAAAAACCAATTCCACGATGTCTCAGGCCGCCCAATTGCTGCTGGATTACTTCGGCTACGAAGCATTTCGAAGTCCTCAGGAGGACATCATTGATCACGTGATGGCTAAGAAGCATGCGCTGGTCATCATGCCGACGGGGGGCGGCAAATCACTGTGTTTTCAAATTCCTGCATTGATGCATTCTTCCGCCAGCGGTGATTCGGGAAACAATGATTCCGATGGTCGCCCGCGGCTGACACTGGTGCTGTCGCCGCTGATCGCGCTAATGAAGGATCAGGTAGACAGCCTTCAGCGACGCGGAATCAATGCAACATTCATCAATTCTTCGTTGACGAAATCGGAACGCGAAGCTCGTTATCGATCGGTCTCGGAAGGGCAGCACTGCTTGCTGTATGTCACGCCCGAACGATTTCGGAAGCCCGACTTTCTGGAAGTAATCTCAAAGCGAAATGTCTGTCTGCTCGCAGTGGACGAAGCGCATTGCGTCAGCGAGTGGGGTCACGATTTTCGTCCGGATTACACACGACTGGCCGAGTTTCGACAGATTCTGAACAACCCCACAACGATTGCCCTGACCGCAACCGCGACGCCGGATGTTCAGCAGGACATCATTCGACAACTGGGATTGCAGACAGGACAGGTTCGGCTGTTCCACGAAGGCATTCATCGGCCAAACCTGGAATTGGTTGTCGAAAACATCTGGGACTCTGATGAGAAACAACGGTCGATGCAGGCCATCATTCACCGCTGGATCCAGCCAAACCTGAAAGGAAGCGGGATTATCTACTTCACACTGATCCGCACGCTGGAAGAATTTAGCGACCGGCTCCGCAACGCCGGCATTGACCATGTCTGCTACCACGGAGACCTGGATCGACGGCAGAGAAAACGAATTCAGGACGACTTCATGAAAGGGCGTCGACGCCTTGTTCTGGCTACAAATGCGTTTGGAATGGGCGTTGATAAAGAAGACATTCGCTTCGTCGTTCATGCCGATGTGCCCGGGTCGATGGAATCATACTATCAGGAGATCGGTCGCGCGGGACGTGATGGAAAACCATCCGAATGCGTCCTTCTTTATGATCAGCGGGATTTGAACACGCAGATGGAATTCATTCGGTGGAGCAATCCGGACGCCGAATTCTATGAACGTACTTTTGATTTGCTGACGCATGAAACAGAAAAGGTGCGAGCCTTCGGGATTGACTGGCTTCGCGAACGACTATGTGACCGCCAGCGCCATGATCGGCGAGTGGAGACCGTCCTGGCCATGCTGCAGCGATACGGTGTGATCGAAGATGAAATCGATCTGACGAGACTGCAGATTTTCGGTGCTCTGCCCGCGTCCCTGGCGGATCCCGATGAGAGAGCCGCCAAACTGTTACGCGATCAGAAAAAACTGTATGCACTGGTGCAGTACGTTCAGACGGAAGAGGATCGGCAGACGTTTCTGAATCGGTACTTTGGCATTGAAGAATAGCGCTGGATACAGACTCGCTGCGTCACGTGCACCCGGAATCAACGGCTCAGCTGCACTTGTGCTTCTCACAGGCCGTATTTCAATGCCGTCCCCGAAGATCAGGACACCTTTTTCAGTGGCCTGCTAACACCACAGTCGTATCGCCTACTATACTACCCCGATGTTTCGAATGCTGGCCTTTCATCACGGACGTCGACTGGATCGGGAGTTTCTGCTGACGCAGCAGAAAACTTATTCGCTGGGCCGCGCGCCGGAGGCAGCCATCCGAACGGACTGGGATGATTCCATCTCCCGACACCATGTCGATCTCACTCCCACAGAATCGGGGATCAAACTGCAACGTGTTGCAGGTTCATCCAACGCTGTCTTTATCGATGGCACCGAATTCGATCATGCGAATCTGACAGCCGGACAATCGTTCGTGATCGGCGGCACCAGATTTGAACTTCAGCAGGTCACTCAAAGCGATTCGCCGCGCAACCAGCCTGTCCAGCAGGTTGCCATCAATCGCCAGCAGCTTCAACGCGTTCGATACGACGATGCTGCAAAGCGAATTGAAGTCCTGACCAGCTTACCGTCGGTGATTCGGGAATCGGGCGTCGAACGTGATTTGCACATCCGACTCTGCAGCCTGTTACTGGCAGGAATTCAGAATGCAGATGGGGTTGCCATCGTGGGGCTGACAGAATCGAGTCGCCCGCGCGTCTTCCATCAGGAGCAGCGGTTCGAAACAGGGCCCATGCTTCAACCCAGCGCCAGGCTGATTTCCAGCGCGATGGAACAACAAAGCAATGTTGTGCATATCTGGGACGATCAACAGGCTGAACACCAGCCGTTCACTCAGGTTGCCGGATACAACTGGGCCTTCTGTACACCCTTCACGGATATTGGAGGGGATCGCGCTTTCTATGTCACCGGTCGAAGCGTCGGTGACAGCGCGCAGGCCAATGAACAGCGTTTGCATGCAGACATTAAGTTCACTGAGTTCATCGCGGAAATTGTGGGGTCACTGCAGCGAGAACGACAACTGGAACGTCAGCAATCCGGACTGCGACAGTTCTTTTCTCCACCGGTTCTGGAAGCCCTGGGGCGCGATCTCGACACGTCACTGCTGGAACCTCGGGAATGCGATGTGACCGTGCTGTTCTGTGATCTCCGGGGATTCAGTCATCGCGCCGAAGAGGAATCCGACAATCTGACGGGATTGCTGGAACGAGTCAGCCTCGCGCTGGAAGTCATGACCAGTCAGATTCTGCGTTTTGGCGGCGTGACCGGAGATTTTCAGGGAGATGCTGCACTGGGATTCTGGGGATGGCCAATCGCATCCGCCGAAGCGCCGCTCAACGCCTGTCGTGCGGCACTGGCGATCCGTGATGAGTTTGCCCGAGCACAGGCGGATCCGGACCATCCGTTGCGAGATTTCGAAACCAGCATCGGCATCTCTCATGGCCGCGCTGTAGCCGGCAAGATTGGAACCCGCGAACAAGTCAAGGTGACGGTCTTCGGCCCGGTCGTAAATCTTGCCAGTCGACTCGAAAGCATGACGCGCGAGCTGCATGTGTCCGTCCTGATCGATGAATACCTTGATCAGCATATCCGTCTGAACATGCCACCCGATGAAGGCCGTGTTCGGCGACTTCTTCGGCTGCTTCCCTATGGAATGGATAAACCTCTCACGGTCAGCGAATTGGTTCCGCCTGAAAGTCGCTTCCCCGTACTGACTTCAAAGCACCTTAACGATTTCGAACTGGGTGTAGAAGAATTCACTCAGGGCCGATGGGCAGAGGCGTGGAAGCATCTGCACAGCATGCCGGCGGAAGACCGCGCACAGGATTATCTTTCCATGATGATTACTCAGCACGACCGCAAAGCTCCCGCCGACTGGGACGGTATCGTTCGGATGCGAAAGAAGGGCAGCTAATGATGGATCCCGATGGGTCAAACGAGGACTGCCTGCTGCTGCAACGACTTAGACACACGCCTTCCGTGTTTGAGGTGATTGCCAGCTGCACCGATGCCGAACTCAAGAACCAGAAACGTCTCCGGGAACAGTTTGATGAGGAGCTTGTACGAGCGGCGCTCAGCCTCCATGAGGCTCGGCGCAGGGCAGCTTCAGTTCTTCCCCGGGCAGATCAACTCTGGTTGACGCGGGTGGGCCTTGAGCAATCGACAAACTGGCAGCTCGCGCTGTACAAGGCTTCGCGGTTTCAACATTGCGATTCCGTAACAGACCTCTGCTGCGGCATTGGTATTGATGCCGCAGCATTGTCCCGGAATTGCGAAGTGCAGGCGATCGATTCCGATCCGTCAATGGTTCTTCGCTGTCAGTGGAACGCAGACATTCTTCGATCAGCAGATCGGGACACTTCACATCCGGCGGTGATCACGCGGTGTCTTGATGTTACAGCAGGAGACTGGAACGCGCAAATTGTTCATGCCGATCCTGATCGCCGTGCCGGGCGTGACCGCCCCGTCAAAAGACTGGAACAGTATCAACCGCCGCTGGAATGGATGCAGCATCTCACGAAGACCGCCGCTGGCGGAGCCATCAAGATCAGCCCGGCCTCCAATTTCACACAGAAGTTCCCCGAATGTGAAATTGAACTTATCAGCCTGGACGGAGAATGCCGCGAAGCGACTGTCTGGTTTGGCCATCTGAAAGGCAATCACCCCTTTCGAGCCACAGTCCTGACATCGAAGTGTTCAGGATCACAACAAGACGCTGGCGTCGAAATAGAAACCATTTCCATCGATCCGCTTTCGGCATGGGCTCCACAGGCTGCTGAATGTGGCGCTTTTCTTTTCGACCCGGATCCAGCTGTCGTGCGCAGCGGCATGCTGGATGGTGTCGCAGAATTATTGTCACTGGAGCGTCTGGATCCGGAGGAAGAATATCTGACAGGGCAAGCGCCGGTCGAATCGGTGTTCGTGAAAGGATTCCTCGTTGAAGCAATTTTGCCCAACAACATCAGGGAAGTCAGACAGTGGCTTCGAAAAAACAATCCGTCCAGCGACTACGAAATCAAATGTCGTCGGATACCGACAGACGCTCACGCGGTTCGCAAACAGCTTCCCACCGGAGACGATCGACCGCGAACGATTCTGTTTGCACGGATCGCTGGCCGCACCAGAGTCGTCATCGCAAGACGGCTTCTGGTAAAGGAATGATTTTCGATGGCGAGCGATTGCGGCGGCGATGAACCCGCATCGGAGAATATCAGCAGTCGTCTATTCCGTACTGAAATTATTCACAACGCAGGACGGCTTGTGATGTCATCGACGCCAGCGAGTGAATCGAAGGCACTAATGAACGGTCATGGGTGACTGAATTCGCACGATGTACCAGCGTTCTCCAGCCTTTGAATCGCTGATATAGAAATCTCTCGCGTTCGTCTGATCCGTCTTTCCCTGAGAAGGCACGGAAACCCGGACACTGGCTCCGGACTGATTCACAGCCTGGTAGACCCCGGATGCAATACCCTCAGGAAGCGGTACCAATTCCGAATCTTCGACTGCGGATGCGGTTTCAGATCTGGAAACAAGGGTCGAGACATGTCTCGCCTCGTTGGGTTCCAGAGTTTTCTGTCCGTAAGTTTGAGCCAGTAAAACTGACTGAACGGCGTCGCGCCGGGCGAGGGCTGCCTGCATGGCATTTCGATCGCCGCTCCATGCGAGCATAAAGACGGCGGTGACGACGATTACGGGTAGCAGCCGGGCGTTCATCGGAATTCATTCCTGATCACACAAGAAACAAGACTTGAAGTTCTGTATCGACTGGACTGTTAGCGGGACACAGGCAAAATCTGCTTCCTGGGGAATCCATTTCGTGACCGTGGCAAGATTCTGTGGCTATATCGGCTGCACTGGACAGTCCGGTTCTGTCGAATGGCAGGAAATTCAGTATGGGAGCAACCCGGTAGCCATCCTGATTTTGATTCATACCACTAACGATCGCCGGGTTGTGCAGAAAGTAAAACTCCATGCAGGTCATTATCACCGCAGTTGGCCCTGATAATCGAGGTCTGGCAGATCCTATTGTCCACTATGTCACGGGAGCGGGAGCCAACATCTTTGAAATTCAGATGTACGACCGTGATTCTGAGCAGCTCTTCGCGATGATGATGCGAATCGACTGGCCGGGCGACTCTGACGACGTCTCAAGACTTCGAGATCACCTGAACCAGATCGGCGAAATGAGAGGTTTGCAGATCCGGGTTTGGTGTCGTACTGAATTCAACCGACCGCCACGTCTGGCTATCTGCACGACGTACCGATCGGAACCACCTCTGGCCCTGTTGCGAGCCATACGCGACAAACGTCTGCAAGCCGAAGCAGCCGTGATGATTGGCAACCGCAACGCCTGCCGCAGTATTGC
>JAGQQE010000131.1 GCA_020426345.1 Planctomycetaceae bacterium | reverse complement strand
GAAAAAGAGAGCATGCGGCGTATGAGGGTGGAACTCACGCAAATGACGCGTGAGCGCTATCAAAACCTCGATGCCTGGCAGATCGTCCAGGTTTCGAGGCATCCCGAGCGGCCTCAGACCCCGGATTACCTGGAACTGGTTTTCGATGAATTTGTCGAACTGCATGGCGACCGGTCGTTTGGCGATGACCGTGCGATTGTCACCGGTTTCGCCAAGCTCGCTGGTCGAAAAGTGATGTTTGTTGGCCATCAGAAGGGGCGAAACCTGAAAGAGCGGAATGAATGCTCGTACGGCTGCGCGAATCCTGAAGGTTACCGAAAGGCCATGCAGAAAATGGAAATGGCTGCCCGATATGGGCTGCCAATCGTTTGTTTGATTGATACGCCTGGCGCGTATCCCGGGATTGGCGCTGAAGAACGTGGTCAGGCCTACAATATCGCAGTCAATCTCCGTGACATGTCTACGTTGAACGTCCCGATTATTTGCGTGGTGATTGGTGAAGGCGGATCTGGTGGCGCGCTTGGGATTGGAGTGGGCGACCATGTGGCGATCCTTGAATACGCCTATTATTCCGTGATCAGTCCCGAAGGCTGCGCCGGGATTCTCTGGAAGCATGGTCGGCATGCGGATAAGGCTGCACGCGCGTTGCGGTTCACAAGCAAGGATCTGCTTGAACTGGGGATTGTTGACGAGGTGATTCCCGAGCCATTGGGCGGGGCTCATCGCAACCACTTCAAGATGGCAGCCACATTGAAAGGGTGTCTGGTCGAAGCGCTGAATTCGCTGGATCAGGTTCCGGCTGGCGAGTTGGTTGAGCGTCGCTACCAGCGATTCCGGAAGATCGGTGTCTTCGAGGAATCGGGCCCGCTGCCAGCGTGATCCACGCTCCCGATTGGATCCCGCTGCAAGTGCGATTCAGGGCTCAATGTTCGTCGCTCGGCCGAGTCGCTGCGGTGCGGGCAGGGGCGTGGTGCGGTCAGATTGCCCAGGCGAGTTCAGTGCTGCTGATTGGTGATGTGATTGATGATGGAGATGGCTGTAAGCATTCGACTGCAGTCCGTGGCCCGGCGTCTTTAGTGACCGTGAATTCGGGTACCCACAACGTCCGATAATGTCCGTTATGTTAGGTTAATCGGGAAAAACGCCGCTTTTTTGGGGGGTGTTTTGCCCCCTTTCTGTGACCACCGTTCACAGCTGTGACAGCTTCCAGGGGTTCCATCGAATGAAACTTCGGTCGCATTCTGGTCTGTTTTGTCAGGGTGTTGAGCGATGTCTCGAAAGAGACGACTCAACGTATTGACTGGCTGAGTCTGGTTCGAAGCTGTCGGTCCAGCTGGTCAATTGAGTAACCGGATTGATTGAGTTGCCGAAGGATCCTTGTGTCAATTGGTGTGTTCACATTAGTGCCGGGGTCCGGATCGTTTTGCAGTAGCATCACATCTGCATTCCAGTCTTCCAGCACGCGTCGCTGAACGATCTGGGGAACACCTGCCAGGTATTCTTTTGTCTTGGCGACGATCGTGTCACGGCTTCCGTAGATACTGGCAATCTGATCAAGGAGCAGTCCATCCGTTCGGGAGAGTTGAGCCTGATCTGGTGTCCCGGTCCCCTGCCCGCTACCGAAAGCTCGCACAAAGCTGTCGAGGATATTGCCTGCGTTCTGGGGAACGCTGTTGCTGATCTGTTGAAGCAGTTGTTGCTTCTGTTCGGGGGTTGAGTTCTTCAGGACATCCATAGTTCGGGATGTGAGATCGTCTCGAAGATTACCGGGGAGTTCGCGGAGCAATTGGTCGAGACTGGGGTCATTTCGCGATACTGCTGAGCCTCCTGAAGCCGCATTACCCGGATTTGTAATTCCGTTCAGTACATCGCCCCAGCTTTGTTGTCCGGACGATTCGGGGCTTGTCTCCCCTGCTCCGCTCCACTCCTCTCCGAACGGTGGCGCATCCGGAGTTCGGGGCTCATCCGGAAGCTGCGGATTTCCCAACTCCCTGTTAAAGCGGTTCACAATGTCTTTCACAGTATCAGCGGCGCCTTCGGGAACCAGCGGAATCAACGGATCAATGTGGTGAAGCAGCTGAGCCGCCACGTACGCAGACTTGGTGTTGCTGATGATGGGCCGCAATGACTGAGACAGGGTTAATCCAAAGAACATGACTGTCATACAGATGATCAGTCCCTTGAGACCGCCGAGTAATGCTCCCAGATGCCGGTCAAAGTCTTTGAGCTTCATTTTCTCCAGCCAGGTGGTCAGCATGCCGGCGGCCACAAATGACACCAGACAGAGGCCCAGGTAAACGATTGCCATGGCAATCCATTTACGGAGGGGCTGGTCAACGGCGATTGCTGGTTCCACGGCAGGCGCTAGTTCGCCGGCAAACTTGAAGCACAGCACCAGAGCAACAACCCAGGACGCCTGCGCAACGAGACCTTTCGTGGCACCCTTCCAGGCGCAGAAAATCAACGTCGCAAGGACGGCGATGTCGAAAAGTTGTGAGGAGTCCATGGAATTCCACCGGTACAAACGTAGGCGCGGTTCACGACAAGCCCGGCAGAGTATAGGGGCTGGGGTGGATTGCAGGAAAGGTCGGTTCGGGAGGGCTAAGTGTCCGGATTTCGCGGGCAATGATCGAAATCAGGCGGTTTGCCGATGGGTTGGGGTAGCGACAAGCCCGCACCCTGCGTCGGACCTGCGATGGTTCAGAATTGCTTCTGGCTGTCCAGCAGCAATGTGACCGGGCCATCGTTGACAAGCTTCACTTCCATTTGAGCCTGGAAGGTTCCCGTTTCGACCCGAATTCCCTGGCCCTGAAGTTCAGCAACTACGCTCTGATACAGTGAGATGGCTTTTTCCGGCCGGGCCGCCGCGACGAAGCTGGGCCGCCGCCCTTTTCGACAGTCACCGTAAAGAGTGAATTGGCTGACGACCAATACCGCGCCATCAACTTGTTCGAGGGACAGATTCATCTGTCCGTTCTGGTCTTCAAATACTCGGAGGCCTGCAATCTTACCAGCCGTCCAATTGACGTCCTCCTGAGTGTCCGACTCTGATACTCCCAGCAGTACCAGAAAGCCGCGACCAATTTCACCAACTGTTTGACCGTCAACCAATACTGACGCTTGACTCACTCGTTGAACGACAGCTCGCATATTGTCCTGCTTTTATCTTTGTCTACTTTTCTGCGGTTCGTGTCCCGCGACGCGCATACCGCTTGGCAATGCTGCGATAAGAAGCGTCACGGCGTGGCTGTGGGCTTTTGATTCAGTTTGAAAACCGATGTGCTTCGAGTCCACTCAGGGAAACAGGTGACGGTCGGCTCTGGAGCAGTTCTCTCAGAATCATACTGGTGCCGATGGACATCTGCAGGCCCGATCGAAAGTGGCCCGTACCTGCAAACAAATTGTTGAACTGAGGGAACGCACCAATGAGCGGCAATTCGTCGATGGATGCTGGTCGCAGCCCTGACCAGCACCTCACAACCTCTGCTTCCCGGAGGGCAGGGCACAGCATCTCTGCCAGTTGAATCAGCGACCGAACTCCTTCTGCTGTGTTGCGTTTTTCAAATCCTGCGTCTTCCTGGGTGGAACCGACGAGAACTAATCCGTCATCTCGGGGAACGATGTATCGCCTTCCGAGTTCGACGACCGATGGAATTGGCTTTCCATGGTTTCGCAACAGTACGATCTGACCCCGGACAGGTTTTACAGGCACCTGAATCTCAAGCTGATTCAGCAAGCCGGCTGACCATGCTCCCGCCGTTATACAGACTTTTTCAAACGAGAAGCTGCACTTCGCACTTTGTATCTGAGCGATCCGGTTTCCATCGTGAATGAACCGAATATCACCCACGTTTTCGGCAAACTGGACGCCGACGCGCTGGCAGGCAGAGTACAGAGCTTTCAGGTGACGTGGGTTTCGAACTTGTGCAAAGTCGGGAAGAAACAACGCCTCGGTGAATGAAAGGCTTGCCGCACCACATCGTTTTTCAATTCCGGCTGCATCCAGAGTTTCGATGCGGAGCCGTTCGCTGTTCCACATGGCTGCCGAACCCTGAGATTCGGCATCTGTTTCGGCGCAGAACTCGACGGCACCACAAACTCGGTGACCGTTGTCGATGCCAGTTGTTTCTCTCAGTTCGACGGAGAACTCTTTCCACAGTTCCGCGCTGTATGAACGCAGCCTTGCTTCCGGAGTGGCTGCATATGGCAAGTTGCCGGGCGGCAGCATTCCAGCGCCGGCCCACGATGCCTCCCGGCCTGATTCCTGACGGTCACAAACAAGGACTGACACGCCATCCTGTGCAAGCTTGAGTGCGGTGGTCAGTCCGATCACGCCACCACCAACAATCAGGACATCGCTGCAGACATTGCTCCTGGTCACTGCCTTCACTTCGTTCCTATACAAAACAGTGATTCCTGACGACTTCCGCTCTTGCTGCTTGCCACCCGGATAAAGGCACGCCCGTCAAGAAAGACAGGAGTCGCAAATGATTCGTCACCGAGTTGGTTTTCCGCAATCAGCTCAAACTTTTCGGGTGAGGCTTTGAAAACGTAGGTGGTGCCAAGCTCGTTGCTGGCGTAGATCAGTCCATCGACGAGCACGGGTGATGCAGAAACGGGTCCACGCTGTCTGGACTTCCACATTTCCCGTCCGGTGGCTGCTTCCCAGCAGAAGAAGATGCCCTGGTCATTAAATGCATACACATAACCGTCTGAGATCAGCATCGACTGTTCGTAGCATTTGACGTTGTTCTTCCACAGGATCCTTCCACTGCCATCTGCTGCAACGGCAACCGTTTCGGCTTTGGGGTAACCACCGCTTGCAAAGGCTACGTTGTTATCCCAGATCGCGGTTCCACAGGTCGCGTGTGTCAGGCAGGGGACACTCCAGAGAGGCTGACCATTGTTCGGATCGTAGGCTGAAAACTTCTCGAATCCACTCAGCAAAAGCTGTTCTCGGCCTGCGACGTTGGCAACGATGGGAGACGACCAGACCAGTCCTTTGGGCATATCCCGGGACCAGACTTCCTTACCGGTCTTCAGGTCCAGAGCTTTCATCCATGAAATCGTATCGCAGTTTCCTGTGATGATGAGCGTATCCTTGTAAATCGTCGGTGATGCTGCGTAGCCGTATTCGTACATCTTCGGGTCAAATCCACCGACATCCCTCTTCCAGACGATTTTTCCCGCAGCATCCAGAGCTGCGGCTTCCAGTTTGCGGTGGTGGTTGAAGACTGCAAAGAACAGCGTACCATCGCTGGCAACCGTCGAGGATGCATGCGTGTTCTTGTTGTGTAGTTTTGGGAAACCACCCTGAGAAACAGGTGTGATCCATTTTTGTTTGCCGCTCTCTCGATCAAAGGCGATCAATCCCTGAACCTGCGCTTGTTCATCCGCCGTGGTCAGCACAATCAGGTCACCCACGATGGTTGGCGACGAATGACCCCGACCAGGAATGTCCGTCTTCCAAATGACGTTTTTCGTGGAGCTCCATTCGATTGGAGCACCCTGCCCTGTTCCGGCAATACCGTTGCCGGATGGTCCCCGCCACTGCAGCCAGTCCGATGCAGCTGCTGCATCGCTCCAATTCAGCGTTGGTGCCAAAGTCAGAAGCATGAGAGAGTGGAAGACGGCAGTGAACGAAAGCAACCGACGCATGACGGACCTCAATGACGGAAAGACAGCGGCACGGGGCAACTATTGGCCAACAAAATGGAGTCTGTCAGTTTCAGGCTCTTGCCGCAAGGACAAGCATCACATTAGAGACAGGGGCCGCTATGGCGGGAACTTCGTCAACCCGCCTACGCTTCAGATTCGATTTCAGTGTGTTCCTGTGGATGCAAAAGGGCTCGACTTCCTCGCGAAGCCGAGCCCTGAGTTTCAGCAATCTGATGTTTTGCAGCAGGATCAAACCTTGCCGAAGATGGTATTGCCGGTGCTCTTCAGTTCATTGCATGCGCGGACCATTCGGGCGGCGACGCCGGCTTCAGCCAGTTTCAGATAAGTTCGCGGGTCATAGGCTTTCTTGCTGCCAATTTCACCGTCAACCATCAGCACTTCGTCATAGTGCTTCAGCATGAAGTCGACAACAGGTCGAGTAAACGCGTATTGCGTATCTGTGTCGATATTCATTTTGATCACACCGTAATCCAGTGTCTCCTGAAGCTGATGGGCTGGCGTTCCGGAACCACCGTGGAATACCAGATCGAATTCCGCATCCGCGCCGTATTTCGCGGTCACAGCAGTCTGACCGTCTTTCAGGATTTCTGGTTTCAGCTTCACGGCGCCGGGCTTGTAGTGGCCATGCACATTGCCAAAGGTGGCAGCGAACATGAATCGACCGATGCCGCTGAGCGCTTCATGTACCGCAACCATGTCTTCCGGAGTTGTATAAAGCTTGTCATTAGCCACATCGGAATGGTCGATCCCGTCTTCTTCCCCGCCAACGACTCCGGCCTCGACTTCCAGAATGATCTCGTTTTCGACGCAAAGCTTCAGCAGGTCCTTCGCGATCTCCATGTTCTTGTCCAGCGGTAATTCCGAGCCATCGAACATGTGCGAATTGAACAGGTTGCCCTGCCCTGCAGCTCGGCGAGCAGCCGTCGCGGCGATCAGTGGCTTCAGGAAGCTGTCTACCTTCTTTGGCTGGCAGTGGTCTGTGTGCAGTCCAATCAGGATGTCATATTTTTCGGCAAGCCGGTGAGCGGCTTCTGCCAGAACGATGACTCCATGAACCGAATCCTTGATATTCAAGCCGGACGCGAATTCGCCAGCGCCGGTTGAGAACTGGATAATGCCGTCAGACTTGGCGTCAGCGAATGCCTTCAAGGCTGCGTTGATGGTTGCAATCGAAGTAACGTTGATTGCCGGGTACGCATATCCACCCTTCTGAGCGGCATCCAGCATGGCGGCGTACTGTTTTGGCGTTGCGATTGGCATTTGAGAAAGGCTTTCTAAAAATCTTTTCCTGTGAACAAAGTCTTTAAGCCGAGAAGGTTACCGACTCCCTGCCCTGCTGCAAGGTCTGCCCCGGTTTCCCGCGTTTGTTGGCAAAGTTATCGAGTTCCTGAGAAAATGAGCCGGGATTCAGCGAGCATTCCAGCCGTCGAAAGCATGAAAGAGGCCGCAGTTCACCCTGATGCGGTGAAGCGGCCTCTTACCATTCAACAGTACATTTTCCATCAGCGTGACGGAAACTATTCCTCGGCAGCAGCGGCTGTTTCTTCGACAACCGGCCCGACTACGTTTTTCAGTTCGAGGATCTTTTGCTTGATTTCTTTGGCGATCTCAGGGTTCTCCTCGAGGAAAATTCGAGCCCGGTCACGCCCCTGGCCAATCTTTGTGCTGCCGTAGCTGAACCAGCTTCCGCTTCGGTCGATGATTTTGTTTTCCACTCCAAGGTCCACAAGGTCCGCCTCAAAGCTGATGCCGTGCGTGTTGTACATGTCGAATTCAGCAACTCGAAATGGCGGCGCTACTTTGTTCTTAACGATCTTTGCACGCATTCGAATTCCAATTTGAGTTTCGCCATCCTTGATCGAGCTGATTCGGCGAACGTCAACTCGACATGAACAGTAAAACTTCAGTGCTTTGCCCCCGGGAGTCGTTTCCGGGCTGCCGAACATCACGCCAATCTTTTCACGCAACTGATTGATAAAGATGACGGTTGTCTTTGCACGCGAAATTGCTCCCGTCAGTTTGCGCATCGCCTGGCTCATCATGCGCGCCTGCAACCCGACGTGACTGTCTCCAATCTCACCATCCAGTTCCGCCTTCGGGACCAGGGCTGCAACTGAGTCGACGACGATGATGTCCACCGCATTGGATTTCACAAGCATTTCAACAATTTGAAGCGCTTCTTCGCCGTAAGAAGGCTGGCTGACAAGCAGGTCGTCCAGATTCACGCCTATCTTTCGCGCCCAGGAGGGATCGAGAGCGTGTTCGGCGTCGATGAAGGCAGCAATGCCCCCCTCCTTCTGAGCGCTGGCAATTGCGTGTAGAGCCAGTGTCGTCTTACCGCTCGACTCCGGACCATACATTTCGATGATTCGTCCACGAGGAAAACCGCGTCCACCCAGCGCCAGATCCAGCGACAACGCGCCGGAAGGAATTCCCGGGATACCGGCCGTGGATTCGGCCGAATCCAGCTTCATGATGGAGCCCTTGCCGAACAGCTTTTCAATCTGACCGACGGCATTGTCAAGCATCGCCGAATGATCGTCAGTCGGCGCGGCCTTTTGAGTAATTGCCTTTGACTTGGACCGAACTGCCATGACATTCATCCTTCTTCGAAACGGGCTTTAGAGTCTGTGCGTCATTCATGCAATGTGCACATCGTGGGAGACCAGCATTACAATAGTCAATTGAGCAGGAGGCCGATGTTTCGTCTGTCGACGCAATTCACACGCTGATCACAAGTGCGGGCGGGATCAATCCCGATCGCAAGGGACATCTCGACATCACGACCAGGTTCGGCCACCTGCGGCGGAAGTTTAGTGAATTCGGGCTCTTCAGGGAACCTGGCGAGCCGCCTTATTTGTGATCGCTGTTCTGCGAGATTTGTCGGAGATGGTCCCAGGTAAATAAACCACTGTCATGGCCATCTGACCAGCGGAACTTCATGGCATAGTTCCCCGCCAGGGCGACATCGACAAGGTCCAGATCCGCCGGAATGGTCAATGGGTCCAGCAATTGTTTGCCGGTAAATTCGTCTACGCAAACTGCGCAGCGGCAATGCTGTCGAACGTACTGGAATGGCAGTTGCGAAATGTCGTCCGGGCTCCAGATCAATTCCAGGACACGCTGCTGTTTGTGCACTTTGATATTTGATGGTGATTGCATGGACGCAGATTAGACACTCGGTGGCAAGTCGTAAACGGACCTCGAGTCGTGTCCTGCGAATTCTCGAAGCAGCAGATTCCGCATGGTGGCCGTTCTTGCAGTTGCCACTGACGACCGTGAGAATGCCCGGAAAGTTTGTTCGGCGTTCCTCCCCTGACTTTCAAGCTACGGGATCTCCAATGCACCTCCCCCTGCCCTGTTCCATGTTGCACTCAGAATTTCACCACGGCAAAGTTGCTGCAGCGTTCATTGCCGCGATGGTTCTCCGTTGGCGACCTGTTTCGAATGCAATCGTCCATACGATTTTCATCCTGGGCCTTACGGTGCCGTCTGTCGAAGCATCCACCCTGATCTATGCGGGGCGACTAATTGATGGACAATCCGATACGGAACGTGTTGCGGTTACGATCGTCGTCGATGGAAACAGGATTGCCCGCATTGCGGACGAATACGTGCCACCGACAAATGGCGACGTCGTCCTGGACATGAAGTTGTACACTGTGATGCCTGGTCTGATGGACATGCATACCCATCTGATGTCGCAGCATTCGAAGGATTCCTATACCGAACGATTCTTTATGGAAGAATCTGACTACGCACTTCGATCCACAATGTTTGCCCGCGCGACACTGATGGCTGGCTTCACAACCGTGCGCGATCTTGGCGATAACGGGATTAATTCTGTTTCTCTTCGCAAGGCCATTCAGGAAGGTTGGATTGTTGGTCCTCGAATCTACACCAGTGGCAAATCGCTGGCGACGACTGGTGGTCATGCCGATCCGACGAATGGCTTGCGTGGCGACTACAAGCGTGATGCGGGGCCATTGGAAGGCGTCATCAATGGACCGGATGATGCCGCGAAGGCTGTTCGCCAGCGTTATAAGGACGGTGCCGATCTGATCAAACTGACCGCGACGGGCGGCGTGTTAAGTTTGGCTGCCAACGGTCAGAATCCCCAGTTCACTGAAGAAGAGCTGGAGGCCATTGTCCTGACGGCAAGAGACTATGGAATGGCAGTGGCCGTTCACGCTCACGGATCAGAGGGGATGAAGCGAGCGGTTCTGGCAGGTGTCGATTCCATAGAGCACGGGACATTCATGACTCCCGAAGTCATGGAGCTGATGAAGGAACGCAACACGTTCTGGGTTCCAACACTGATGGCTGGCGAATGGGTGGCGAAGAAGGCGGAAGAACCAGGATATTTTCCTGAGGTTGTCCGGCCCAAGGCTGCCAGTATCGGCCCGGCGATGAAAGACACATTTCGCAAGGGTCGCGCTGCGGGTGTTCGGATCGCGTTCGGAACAGATTCCGGCGTTTCACGGCACGGTGAGAATGCACGCGAATTTGAATTGATGGTTGAAGGTGGAATGTCACCGATGATGGCGATTCAGTCTGCCACGATGTCTGCCGCGCAATTGCTGCGAGTCGACGATAAACTCGGCAGCATTGCTCCTCAAAAACTGGCCGATATCATCGCCGTCGAAGGCAATCCAGTCTCCGACATCAGGGCCATGCACAATGTGGTTTTCGTAATGAAAGACGGCGAAGTATTCAGGAAGCCATAGTTACTCACAACCTTCCTCCCTTCAACGTAGAATGAGGAGCAGAGATTCTGCCTGTTCACCTTAGCGAATGGATGCGCCTTTGCCGCAGAAGATGCAATCGTCAGATTGTCGGGCAGAATTTTGTGTCAGCCCGGCAGTCGGGAATCTGCTTCGAGTTCTGATGCATGCAGGAAACGAGTGCACAAGTGTCTTACGTCGCTATAAGGCATCCGGGAGTCCTGTTTCCGTTGCTATTAGTCGTAAATATTCACTTGTATTCACCGGTCCATCAATGTTCTTTCAGGGGGCTCACCTATGTCGACATTCCATCATAAGATTCTTGGAGACTTCACGTTCGATGAAAATGACGAAGACCCTCGCTGGGTTGCTCAGTGTGAATTTCCGGCGTTTGCCGCGTTCAAGTATTCCTCAAACGGCCGTGTCAGCCGAAGGAGAAAGATCCCCGTTGCCGTCTATGGCGAGATGGTCCCGCCGAAGGATGCAATCAGTGTGCTGATGACCATCCGGAAGTCGCAGAAGAAACTGGTTGAGGGAATCTGCAGGGCCTTTTTTCGAGACCTCCATCAGCAAGGCTACGAGGATCTGTCAGCTTTGGAAGAAGATTATGGAATGTGGTGGAGTCGAGACCCCGTCGCGGTGGCATTGAGCTGCCGGGAAGTACTGCTCAAGCGTCTAAAGAGGGATCGAATCTGGCAACCGGAAGATCTGTTCGCCGTCTTGTACGAACCGAGCATCGAAATCTATCCGGACTCAGACGAATCCGGTGAGGACTGCCCGAGAACACTGATTGATTTTGGAGCCGAATTCGAACAGGAACATGGCGTCAGTGTTTTGACTGATGGCAAATCCGTCCTCAATCTCGGCTACTCCGGTGAGGCATAAATGAAGGGAGGTGATAATCCACCGTTATCTTCAAACGATCGTTCAGGATAGGGAGTGTATTGCTACTCCTCGCCGTTTACGAACTCGCCGAATATCGAAGGCAGCCAGTCCAATCAAGGCGATTGGAAACATGGCTGGATACGGCACTGCCGCTGCACCACTGTGAAAACAGGCCGAAATTCGGCAGATGTTTTGGGCAGGTTCGATTCATTGAAGATCGGCGTCAGCTGGATCGTGCGTTCCGGGTCGGCAAGAATTTGTCTCACCTAACCGTCTTCGCAGATTCGCATGAGAAACATGAATCTGAGAGACGGGGACGTCGTCGGCGATTGCCCGGTTCAATTGCCTGAGGCAGGGTTCAGATAGGATTGGTGCTCGATCAGTTCACTATCTTCCGGAAAACTCAGTCCAGCATTCCAGATGCTTTCAGGACGGTTCGTTGTACGGCCAGATCGTGGCTGTAGGAAAAGTCGCAGGCCTTCTCTTCCCGAACGATCGCCGCCATGTCTGCCGCGTCGCCAACATAACGAGCGTACTTTGGCAGTGTGACATCCTGATATCCGCGTTTCCAGGGATCATGGACCTCTGCAAGTGCCATACGAACGGTTGGGTTGTCCAGCGGCTGGATATGGAAAGTCCCCCTGGTGCCACAGACCGTCAGGTGACGTCTTTGACCGCCATCGATTTCGATCGCAGACGAGCGGACCGTCGCTGAGGCGCGGGGATAGTCAAATAAGGCAATGATATTGTCGGCCAGTCCGTCATCTGCGGTTGTTGATCGTTTTACGTTTGACGTGACAGATGATGGTTCACCCAGAATGCCTACCACCAGATCAGTGATGTGACATCCCAGTTCGAACATAATGCCACCACTGAATTCGGCCAAAGCTTTGCGGCTGGCAGCTGGTACTACCTTGCTCATCACAGTGTGAACTTCAAATATCTCACCAAGCCATCCATTCCTGAGCAAATCACGCAGCAGTAAGACTGCTGGGTTGTATCGATACATATAACCCATCTGAACTATCAGATTGCGGGCTTCGGCTCGCTTTAACAGCGACTCATATTGCTGCAGACTGGAGCCAGCGGGTTTGTCCAGATGAATATGCTTTCCCGCGTCGATGCATACGTCCGCGGTGTCGAGCAGATTGCGGACTTCTGTCTCGACCAGCACAACCTGCAGGTCGGGCTGATTCAGAAGTTGCTCCTGGGTCATCCAGGTCAGGTCCTGATAAGGTGACTGATTCTGCGCGGCTTTTCGCCGCTCCTCGTTTGGTTCGACGATGCCAACGACTTCGTAATCCGGTGACGAACGATATACGGACAGCTTGTTTGCATGCGCGTGCCCCACACCAATTTGCCCGACCCGAATGCGTGGCTTTGGCTTCGATCTCGAATCATCGGAAGCGAAGGCATTCGGGACAACTGATCCAGATACTGCTGCCGCGCTGCCAGCGGCCAGCAGATTGAGCATTTGTCGGCGGGATTGAGTCATCGTTTAGTGAACTCCTGCTTCGGCTGTTGCGGGGGCAAGTTGAGTCAGGTTCTTTTCTTCCAGCTGGGCATAACAATCCGGCAGGTCAAACTGTTCCAGTACATTTGGCAGAAGTGCTGACAGTGGCCAGCGATAGTCTCTGGATTGAGCGATTTCAGAATAGGAGGTCAACGCGTGTTTCAAAGTGACCTGCGTGACCTGGTCCGACAACACCGATGCAAACGTTCCGCAGAGCGCGCCCCAGCCTTTGGCGACCAGATGTACTTTTGTGTGACCATTTGATTTCAGCCATTGCAGCGCACGAAGGACATCAAATGTCTTTTGTCCAAGGTATGGGCGATCAAGCATCAGGCTGTGAATTGCGTAAAAGTAATCGTTGCCATAGGCGCTGTGGAATGAATTCGGATCGCAGGTGTCGGGCATCGATTCTCCAATTCCCCGGACGTCACATGCAAAAAACGGAATGTCAGGCTGGGCCGCCATCACGTCGCGAATCAGCGGTTCTTCGCGAAGTTCGGAATCGCTCGACAGGTGAGCGATGTAGAGAATTGCTGTATCACCCGCCACCGGAACTCGAGAATACCATCGCTCACTCGTCAGCCGGTAGCAAATTGTCTGGATGCCCGGTTCACTTTCCACAGTGTAGGCCACCGCCGCAGGCATCGGATAGCCGCGTGAATTCAAGTGTCGCCAGATTCGATAGTCGGGCGGTGTTGCTGGAAGCACCGGCAGCCTCAGCACATCTGTAATGGCCGCCTTCAATGCATCGCCACGAAGGGTGCTTCGCTTTGCAGCCAGCTCAATCGATTTGTCGCGAGTGAATTCCCAGATTGAGCGTGTCCCTTCGAGTGCTGCTACCTGCCCTTTCGGTGTGCACGTCAATGTCTCGTCTGTCTCGATCTGAAGTTCAGGTTCGGCCACAAAAGGGATGGTGGCATCCGATGTCAGGACACCGACCGGGGCTCCATCAACGGCAGAATCTGATTGTTTGTCCGCTGACCGCGAAAACCAACTGTACATGGCTTCGCGATTCTCCTGCGAATAGCCATGTCCGGTTGGTCCGACAAACAGAGCGACCTGATCCGGGTGCCCAAGAAGTCCGTACAGCTTCCGAAGGCGACGGTAAGCTTCTTCAGAACCTCGTGCGTCGAAATAGTCGCGCTCTTTCGCCAGAATGATGACAGGCTTTGGTGCGAGCGCTGCCAGGAAATCGGAATGATCAAGTCCAAGAGCAATGGCTTTCGGCGGACACTGTTCCGTATCGGCGGGAAGCTCGTTTTCCATGTTGCGACGGAATGTTGTGACAAAACAACTGGGGGCCGACATTGCCCATCGTTGTTCAACACCCGTTAGCCACGTGGTCATCGTGCCCCCACCAGAATTACCTGTAATTCCGATGCGATTGGGGTCAATTTCCGGACGTTCCAGCAGGTAATCGAGCGCGCGGATGCCATCCCATGCCCTCCACGTGCCGAGGAACTCTCCGACCAGAAACTGTTGATTGCCACCGTAAAGATGTTCCTGAACACCGGCCCCCTTTGTCGACTTCAGCGCGTCATTCACATACTGAAGCCGCTCTCCCTGCCCGATTGGATCGTAAATCAGGCAGGCGAATCCAAGTCTGGCCAGGCCCTGTGCGAACTGCTGATAAGCTTCGGCGGCCTTTCCATTATTTGAATGTCCGCAGGTTCCAACGACACCCGGCAGCTTTCCGTCACGATTGACGGGCAGGTAGAGGTTCGCCGTGACGGGGAAGCCGGGGCGACTCTCGAAAATGATATTTTCAATGCGGTATCCGTCTCTTTTAACGATTCCGGTAACCCGTGAATTCAACGGTGTTCGCTCAGGAAACGGACCAAACGATTGCTGGATCTTTTCTCGGACCATCTCGACATATTGCTCAGCCTCCTGTCGGGTTGACAAGGAGGCAATTCGGTCGGAGTTCTTCTGATCTGCTTCTCGCACCAGACGCACGAAGTACTCATGAACCATGCGCGGAAATCGGTTCAGCGGCGCGACATTCTGCACGGAAGTCCCGGCATTTGATTCGGTCGCAAAAGTGCGGTTAGCCTGCAGGGGCGAAAGGGCATAAGAAAACGCCGTCCCCGCAGCTGCATGCGAAAAGGCTTGCAGTGCATGGCGTCGGGAGAGAGCTTTCGCTGTCTTCAGCTGAACTGACCGAATCGATGAACGATTTTCAGAGGGCTGATCGTTGATGTTGTTCGTCATCTTGCTCTCCCTTCGTGTAGAACGCCGCAAATTGAAATCAGGCTATCGAAGTGGTGTGCGAGTCTGCCTGTGATACTTCTGCTTACGCCAGTTTCACTCGGCAGAATTTCTTCTTGCCGGCCCATACCAAAAGTCCGTCTTCGACCGTGATGGCCTGGTCGATCGATTCGATGACGGTTTTTTCAGGGCCGAGTTTTGCGCCGCCCTGGGCAATGAGTCTTCTGGCCTCACCTCCCGAGCTGCACAATGACAATGCGGTTAGCAGTTTGAATGCCGGCAAACTGCCATCCTGAAGCTCAGCAGGATCCAGCGTGGCTTCCGGGATATCGGCAGGAAGTCCGCCGCCTCCAATTTCGTTTTGCCATCGGTCAGCCGCTTCGTTGGCCTGCGCTGAGTCGTAATACTGTGCGATCACAGTTTTGGCCAGGTTCACCTTGGCTGTCTTCAGGTGGCCGGCGAGCAGTTGTTCGACCTCGTCCATTGGGATTTCGGTCAGCAATTCAAAATACATGCGAAGGACA
>JAGQQE010000130.1 GCA_020426345.1 Planctomycetaceae bacterium | reverse complement strand
TCGGCCAAGTAGGCCGAATCGCTTGAACTCACCAACGGCCGCTATGGTGCTGGAGTACGGTTACGTCCAGCGACTGAGCGACCGGATCTGGCAGATCATTCGGGGGTAGAAGCACCAACAGCCGCAACCCCAATCAACACGGTGCTTAAACACGCTGTGTTCGATAAGGATTGCGGCTGTCTGAGTGCATTTGAGCAAAAACGGAGAGGGTGAGATTCGAACTCACGGTCCCTTGCGGGACGCCGGTTTTCAAGACCGGTGCAATCGGCCACTCTGCCACCTCTCCCGGGCAAAGCCGAAGCTTCGACGTGGCGAATGCTAAGGCGTTGCAGGGGCTGTGTCAACGTCGCTGACACAGCTTCGACGGATAGTTATTACTGGTCTTCCTTCCGAAAAACTACGCTGCGTGGCGGCGCGCCTCTTCCACTTGTGGAAACGGAAGGGTTCCCCGGACGGCCATGGCTTCGTAGATGCCGCCCACGACTCGCTCCAGATGCTCCGCCGGAAGTTCAGAGTAAATGGGCAATGAGAGCACTTCTGCGGCAGCTTTTTCGGCGACGGGCAAGTCTCCAGGGCGGTATCCCAGGTACTGGAAACACTCCTGCAGATGCAGTGGCACCGGATAATAGACGGCACATCCAATCTGCTGGGATCGCAGATGCTGCATCACTCGGTCACGCTGGCCGCCTGAGATTCGCGTGGTGTATTGGTTGAAAACGTGTCGTCGATCCGGCTGAACGGTCGGCAGAATCAGATCCGGTAACTCTGCAGCATTCGACAGGAGTTCCGCATAACGGGCAGCATTTTGATTACGAGCAGCTGTCCACGAATCCAGATATCTCAGCTTGACCCGCAGCACTGCGGCCTGAATTGCGTCCAGACGACTGTTGTATCCGACTTCGACATGGTGATACCCGCCCTTGTCCCCGTGAACCCGAAGCCGCCGAAGCCGGGCTGCGATTTCGGGATCATCAGTCGTCATGATTCCGCCATCGCCGGCACCGCCGAGATTCTTTGTGGGGAAAAAGCTGAAACATCCGATCGTGCCAAGAACACCCGCACGGCGTCCCTGGTACTCAGCACCAATTGCCTGAGCCGCATCTTCCACAATTGGAATCTGATACTGCGTGGACAGACGCCAGAGCGGTTCCATCTCAGCACATTGTCCGAAGATGTGGACTGGCATGATGGCTTTGGTTCTGGGCGTAATCGCCCGTTCCACCGCCTCGGGGGAAATATTGAACGTGACAGGGTCAATATCGACCAGGACTGGTCTGGCCCCAACGCGATGAATGGAACTGGCGGAGGCGAAGAACGTGAATGGACTTGTGATTACTTCGTCGCCGCGACCGACTCCCAGCGCCATCAACGCGAGGATCAATGCGTCTGTTCCGGAGGCACAGCCGATAGCAAACCGAGAGTCGCAGTATTCCGCGATCTCCTTCTCGAGCAGAGCAACTTCATCACCAAGGATGAAGGACTGGTTTTCGAAGCAGTGATCAACCGCATCTCGCACTTCCGTACGAATCGTCTGATACTGTGCGACAAGATCGATGAAAGGAACAGCCGGGCTGGATTCCGCCGCTGACCCGGGGCCAGTGGAGGAAGTTTGAGGTGTGGACATTAGCGACTCCATTCGCTTCAAATTGGCGCCGAAGCGGCGGCCGGTCCAGAACGTTATGTTTTCGGCCTCACCGTGTCAAGGTGGACAGATTCAGCAGGAATTGCCGATAACCCTCTGCTGCATAAGCACTTACGATCAACGCAAAGTGCCGACTCCCCACACTTTGTGGTATCGTCCTTTTCCTGCATCAACCGTAGAGATCGTATCGAATTTTCAAACCGGGATCAGACGCTGGAGCATCTACGAGAAAAAGGCCAACGGGTTACCCCGGTGGCCTTCTTGTTTTGCAGCAGCAAAGTGTTTGTCTATTCGAGGCGATCCAGAACCTTATCGATCAAATTGTATGAACGAGCTTCGTCTGCTGACATGAAGTTATCCCGATCCGTGTCTTCTTCAATTTTCTCCAGAGTCTGCCCGGTGTGCTTCAGAAGGATTTCGTTCATCTTTCTCTTAATTCGCAGCACTTCTTTCGCATGGATCTCCAGCTCTGTGGCCGTGCCTTCCATGCCCGCGAGCGGTTGATGAATCATGATCCGGGCGTTGGGAAGCGAATGACGTTTGCCTGGCGCCCCCGCGGTTAGCAGCACAGCACCCATCGATGCAGCCTGACCAATGCAGTATGTCGCAACATCGCAACTGATGTACTGCATGGTATCGTAGATCGCCATACCAGCGGTAATCGAGCCACCCGGTGAATTGATGTAGAAATGGATATCAGCTTTCGGGTCATCGAACTGCAGGAACAGCAATTGGGCCACTATGCTGTTAGCCACATCGTCATTGACACCACTACCAAGGATAACGATGCGATCCTTCAGCAGCCGGCTGTAGATATCCATGGCCCGTTCATCGCGGCCATTTTTTTCAACAACATAAGGGACAAGAACTGTCATCGTTTGATTCCATAAGAAGAAAGAGAGCGAAGTCGGGCATCCATTCGTTTCGGATCTGAGCCACAGGCATCGATCCAGACAAACTACTTCTTCTTTTCTTTAGCCGGGCGCTCCAGGACTTCATCGACGAGGCCATAGTTCTTAGCCTCCAGAGAAGTCAGGTAATGGTCACGTTGTGTGTCCTTTGCAATTCGCTCAACCGGCTGGCCTGTGTGACTGGCCAGCATTTCATTGAGCAATTCACGCGTTGCGATAATATCCTTGGCCTGAATTTCAATATCAGAGACCTGTCCACCGACTTGACCATACGGCTGGTGAATCATCATCTTGGCGTGCTTGAGCGCGAATCGTTTGCCCGCGGTTCCGCCTGCGACAAGGATCGCACCACCGCTTGCGGCGAGGCCAACGCAGTAGGTCGCGACATCGCATTCAATGAACTGCATGATGTCGTAGATGGCCAGCGTCGCCGTAACGGATCCACCCGGTGAGTTGATGTACAGATGGATGTCCTGGTGGCGATTCTCTGACTGAAGATAGAGCATCTTCATGACGATCAGATTCGCGCTGCCGTCGTGAATTGGACCATCCAGGAAGATAATCCGGTTGTCCAGCAACAAATCACCGACAGTCATCTGTCGCTGAGCTGAATACTCACGTGCTGCCAGAGGCATATAATCAGTGCGAGGATCCTTCATTCGCTTTTCCTCTTAGGTCTTGCAGGGCAAAGTTCTATTCCATCAGAAACACAAAGAACAGGCGGTGTCGAAACGGATGTCCGGCACGGCCTGTTCTCATTCATCCATCTTGCGAGCCAGCTATTCTTCTGTCTCGTCGGTGTCATCAATCAAACTGGGGTTCATCTGGCCGCAGATCGCGAACCGGAGACCCGCCGCATTATTCTGAACAACGGGTTCACGCTCAACGTCTTCAAATGTCGCTTTGCTGAGAATGAAGTCAACCGCTTTTCTTTCACGAAGCTGTGCTTCGAGATTCTCGATCATGCCGTTTTTCGCCAGCCGAGCGCGAATTCGTCGAACAGGCTCACCGCTCTGGAAAGACATCATCAATAGCTCGCGATCGATATCGCCGGGCTCGCATTCGATGTTTTCCTGGGTAGCAATGCGGTCCAGAACGAAATGCTCTTTCAGTGCCTGACGTGTGGTATCCAGTGCGTTGCGGCGAAGCTCATTTTCCCGAGCAAGAATGTGCTCGCGTGTGAAACCAGCCTGAGCCATTTCGAGCAGCTCACGTCGCAGAGCGTTTTCGGTCTGCTGGCGGACCAGGCTTTCGGGAAGATCCCAATCAGCCGCGTCAACAATCTTCTCAAGCACCTGTTCACGCGTCGTTTGTCGCTGCTGAAACTCCACCTGACGCTGGAGTGATGACCTGAGTTCAGCAACCAGATCCTCTTCAGACTCGATGCTCAGGTTTTCAAGAAACTCGCGATCGATCACAACAGGCTGACGGCGACGAACTTCTTCAACCTCGATTTTCAGATCCACCTGCTCGCCGCGCATTTCCACAACAGGCGACTGCAATGAGATGGTGACGGTGGCACTTCGAGTGTCGCCAGCTTTCGCACCTTCCATCAGCTTGTCAAAGCCGTCCAGCGCTGCGTCCTGAAAGTTGACAGACGGCAGGACTTCAACACTGGTGCCCTTGACTTCACGCAGTAGATTCCCGCCGTGCTCGAAAGTCATGGAACAAACAATGACATCACCAGCGACAACAGGCTCCTCTACAACTTCTGCCTTGGCGTATGAGCTGAGGAACTGCTCGCGATAGGTGGCCAGCTCTTCATCCGTAACATCACCGGATGGGCGGCGGATTGTAAATGAGGCGTAATCCGGAAGGTCAAATTCAGGCCGAACTTCAACTTCGAATTCATAGCTGAAATCTCCGGCGTCCGGGATCTCCAGGCTCTCAACATCAATGTTGGGTTCACTGATCGGGTCGAGATTATGTTCCTCGGACATCTGCTCCAGACTGGCCAGCAGAACCTTCTGCTTGATTTGAGCGGAGATTTCGTCCTTGAACTTCTTAACCAGCAGCTGACGGGGCACGCGCCCGGTTCGAAAGCCCGGAACCTGTGCACGGTCGGAAAGCTCACCAACACAATCCTCTCGAATTGTATTGATATCCGCTTCCTGAACGGTTACGGAGACATGCTTCTTACATGGACCGACGTTGCGAATCTCTACCTTCAAATCCATTCGGTTGGCCGACTCTTCAGTCTCTGTCAGCACACCTTCCGCATCTGAACTCATTACAAACCTCATTCACAACAACCAGCCACTAGAAGATTCCAAGCGGCACTCGTGCTTAGAATCAGGTACGCCCTTGTCCCCTTCCAATCTCAATCGCAAAATGCCGAGCGGCTTGCTCAAGGCTTGCTGCCTAAACCCGCCGACTACCAAAAAAGCAGGCTCGGATGTTTCCCCGAGCCTTGCCAGCATACGACCGCAGATTGGCCATAGGAACTTGAGGCCATAAAAAAAGCGGGTGAACGGACTCGAACCGTCGACATTCACGTTGGCAACGTGATGCTCTACCAACTGAGCTACACCCGCAGGAATGAGTCCGCGAACGGACCGCGTCGAATTGTCACTTTATTGTCGGCTCATTCGAACCAAACGTTCGCGGATTATGCGAGATTCCCGGACAACGTCAACTGTTTCGTCTCACAATTCGTCGGGAAACAACTTCACAGACTGCAAAAAGTGCCGCACGATCGGTTCCCCCATTTTCAGGAACGCCGAACGTTAACTCAATGGCCTCCAAAATCGGAAATCGTGATCGCCCAGGTGCGATTCATCTGCAGGAATATCGAATGCCCGGGGCAAAATCACCCCTTCACAAAGTATCCTGCTCAAATTCCTGTTCCAATCTCCGTTGCCCGGCGGCGCAAATTTCGTCCCGGAAGTCCTTTCAGCTCCATTCGCCATGCAAATCCGACTGACCAATATCCGATGCCGCGTTGAGCAGCCCGAGGCAGATCTGCAGAAATTGGTCGCTCGGGCAATCGGGGTCTCCCCTGATGACCTGGAGAGAATACGAATTCTGAGGAAGAGCCTGGATGCCCGACAGCGGGAGCGGCTGGAGTTTGTCTATACCCTGGTCGTCGATCTTCCCGGAGCCGGCAGAAACGTGCCCCTTCGCGATTCCGGTCCGGTCCGGATTGAGCGTTATGAGGCTCCCTCCTTCGAAGATGTCTTACCTGGAAATGACCCAATGCGCCACCGGCCTGTGGTCGTGGGGTCCGGCCCGGCGGGACTATTGGCTGGCTATTTTCTGGCGTTGCGAGGATTTCGGCCGATTGTGCTGGAGCGAGGTCAGGCTGTTCGCGAACGAGTGCCTGCGATTCGAGCCTTCGATCGTGGTGGTGCCCACGACAATGAAAACAACTACCTGTTCGGCGAAGGAGGAGCGGGGTGCTTCAGCGATGGAAAGTTGACGTGCCGAATCACCGGGCCAGACGTCGACTGGGTTCTGGAACGATTCGTTGAGTGCGGAGGCAGGCCGTCTCTGGTCTATGAAAACCGGCCGCACCTCGGAAGCAATAAACTTCCGATGATTTGCCGTAACTTCCGTCGCAAAATTGAGGCGATGGGTGGCGAATACCGTTTCGGATGCCGACTTGAAGGAATTCGCCTCGAAGGAAACCAGCTGGTCGGGCTTGAGACCTCGTCCGGTTTCATGGCGACATCGCACTGTATTCTGGCCATTGGCCACAGCGCGCGGGATACGTACGAGATGCTGCTGGCTGCCGGGTTACCACTGCAGCCCAAGGCGTTTCAGCTGGGTTTGCGGATTGAACAGCCTCAGGAAGTGATCAATCAGCACAAGTATGGCCGGCCGGAATACCGGCAGCTGCTCGGCGCGGCCGACTATTCGCTGGTCGCCAAAGGACAGCGTGACTTATTCACCTTTTGTATGTGCGCCGGCGGAATTGTCATTCCAAGCATTTCAGAACCCAATATGTACTGCTCGAACGGAATGAGCAATTCTCGCCATGACACACCTTACGCAAACAGCGGGTTAGTTGTGACACTGGAGCCCGAAGCCTTCGGCAGTGATCATCCGCTTGCCGGCGTGTATCTGCAACGCAGGTATGAGTCACACGCGTTTCATCTGACAGGAGGGGATTATTCGGCCCCGGTTCAGCGCGCGAGAGATTTTCTGGCAAACCGAACACCGGTTCCCACGGAGCAGATCCCATCGTCCTACCAGAGAGGCACAAAGGCTCGGAACCTGGCGGAAGTCTTGCCTCCACCGATTCTGAAGGCGATACAGGATGGGCTACCACTGATGGACCGACAGTGGAAGGGGAAATATCTGCCGGAAGCAGTGCTGGTGGGTCCGGAAATGCGAGGGAGTTCTCCCATTCGAATCGACCGCGACCGTCAGTCATGGCAAACGCCGAATCTGAAAGGCATCTACCCTGTTGGCGAGGGAGCCGGGTATGCCGGAGGAATCGTCACGGCCGCAGTCGACGGCCTGCGAGCGGCAAAGAAACTCGTGTCGCTTCATCGAATCCCGGATGACGGTTGAATCGCGGGTGTTCCGGATTCAAGATCGGATTCGATACAGTGAACCATCTGCTGAATAATGATTGGCAGGAAAATAGCCCCGGAATAGTGGTCGGCCGGCAGCTGAATATGATGATCAACTGGCAGTGCTGCAGCGCTTGCAAGCGCGAGAGAGCATGAGGGCGGCACCACATCATCGTTGGTGCCACTGAAGAGCCATACCTTTTCCGGCTGTAATCGATGCGCGACTCGAAGTGGCTCGACGACCCGGGCCATCTTGATGATTTGTTCTTCGGTCACACCAGCCGCTTCCAGCTTCTGGCGGGCTTTCGCAGCATCCTTTGCTCCGTGCAGGACGACTTCGTGCAGGTTCCCCCCGGCAAGCAAAATGAAGATGCGATCGTAACTGTCGTCGAGCCCCGCCACGGTGGCTGTCACAAAACCACCGAGACTGGTGCCCTGCAAAGCGATCCGATCTTTTCGCACCCACGGCAACGCTGCCACAGCATCATAAGCACGTCGAGTGTCTGCTATTCCCTGACGAAGTGCTGGCAGCATACGGGTTGCTTCATCCGGCAGCGGGACTCGGCGAGCTCCGTAACCAGGCAGTTGCAGGAGAAATGCATGCATGCCTTTGGCACGAAATCCCTTCGCAATGATTCGCCCCACCGTCATGTTTCGGCCGGATTCGTGCACGACAACGACGGCCGGGGCGACTTTGATTTTTCCACTGACATCCGCTGCGATGTACCATTCCATCGCAACGAGGTCGTTGGTCGCATTGCCTACAGGTCGCGGTGAAGGAAATCGCACAAGCCGATCACCCGATTGCTTGTCTGGCTTCTCCAGGACAACGCTGAAATCTGTCGACCGCCATGCCAGCCCTTCAAGACAATCTCTGGCATCCGCGTTTGCTTCCTGCGGACACTGCAGAGAGTCGTTTGCGGAGAAGGTTCGGCTGGTGAAGTTGTCCGAGTTTTCATTCAGTTGGTTGTCGAAAGCATCGCCGCAACTCAAACTCAGCAAAAGGAGTGTGAAGATACAATTCATTTTGTTAAGTGCTCCGGCTCGGAACCCACAAATCCGGACAACAGGAGATTCTGCTGTGAGACTGGCCACCATTCTATGTGTCGCACTGTTCCCATTAAACGCATTCGGGCAGGCAAAGCTGACAGAAAATACGCTTCAGCTGAATCAGGGAAACGCAGTGTCTGAAGTCAATTTGGAGAAACTTCAATGGCTGCAGGGATACTGGATTGGCGAGGGTTTTGGGGGTGTCTGTGAGGAAGTCTGGCTTCCGGTGCTCGGTGATGCGGCCAAATCAGAACAACACATGACGGGCACTTTTCGACTTGTGGTGAATGGGGAGCTTGAATTTTCTGAGTTCTTCCTGTTCGCTCGCCGCGAGAATCAATGGACGTTACGATTGAAGCACTTCGGAAAGGACTTCAAGAGCTGGGAGGCTCAGGACGACTACACAGAGTTCCCTCTCATTCGTGTCGAAGGCAGGACGGCCTGGTTCCGGGGCTTAACCTATCGGATCAATCAAAACGACGAGCTGGAAGCGATTGTGGCTCTGAAACAAAAAGACGGTTCGTACACGGAAGAGAAGATCGTCTTTCGACGCAAACAACTTTGAATACCTACCATGACGGGAAACGGCGATGTCGGGTGATCCATTCAATCCATATCTTGCCTCACAGGGCCAGCCGCCAGTTGGAACGTCACAGCCGCCAGCAGATGGGCGGTTGAGTGGTTTTGCCAAAGGAATGGTGATCGCGAGTCTGGTGTTCTGTTGTCTTCGCATTCCACTGCTGGTGCTGAGCTGCCTGGGGCTGGTCATGCTGCTTCGCGAAGATCCCAACAACCCCATTATGAAATACGTGGCTCTGGAGATCGGCAGTGCGGCGGGGATGGCGATCTTTGGTGTGACCGGAAACATCCTGCTGCTGATGGGTAAACGCCTGGGAATATTGTTCGGTTGGTTGCTTGCGGCATGCACCGTCGGCTCCCTGATCGTAGGCGTCCTGGAATCAGACCTGCAGTTCCAGCAGTTTGCCCCGGGCAGCCCTGAAAGAACGGGGGCATGGATTGGTCTTGGGGTGGTCCTTGCCTTTCGCGTCTCATTGCTGGTGATGTACGTTGTCGCATTGCGAATTGCGTCGCGAGTCCTTCCATCGGCTGGGACTTCCGGCCAGCTGACTCAGCATTCATCCGAGTTTTAGGTCCGGAATGCACGTCCGAAGCAGCACAGTCCATACACAGGACCAAGAGTCACTCTTTACAAACCCGTGCCTGTAGCTTCAAAGCAGGACATTCCGCGTTACACTGTTGCACGGTTCAGCTTCGATTCAAACGGCATGATTTCAGAAGCGCTGACGGCCTCTCTGGAACCATCAGAGTCCGGGGTGTTGTTCCCGGGCAGGCCGTGATTTGCCATCCCGACCGGAGGCAGAGTCAGCGGCTGAGCTGCGACCAGGCGTGGAGCACATTTCTCAGGGGAAGTATCATTCAATGGCAGAGTTTTTTCCAGAAGTCAGCAGGATTCAGTACGAGGGCCCGAGCACAAAGAACCAGCTGGCCTATCGCCACTATAACCCGGGAGAAATCATTGAAGGCAAGTCGATGGAAGACTGGCTTCGATTCAGTGTCTGCTACTGGCACACATTCCGTGGTAACGGCACCGACCCATTCGGCGCGCCAACGCTGAATCGTCCCTGGGACGACGGAACCGATTCGCTGGAGAACGCTCTCAAGCGAGTCGACGTTGCATTCGAATTCATCGAAAAACTGGGAGTGCCTTATTACTGCTTTCATGACCGGGACGTCGCCCCCGAAGGCGCGACCCTGAAAGAGAGCCACGCGAATCTGGATGCCGTTGCAGCAAAACTCAAAGAAGCACAACAACGCACCGGGATCAAATTGCTTTGGGGCACGGCAAACCTGTTTTCGAACCCCCGCTTTATGCACGGGGCCGCGACAAGTCCGAATGCGGATGTTTACGCCTATGCAGCGGCTCAGGTAAAAAAAGCCATGGAAGTCACCATGGAACTGGGCGGTGAAAACTATGTGTTCTGGGGCGGCCGCGAAGGTTACATGTGCTCCTACAATACCGATATGAAGCGGGAACTTGACCATCTTGCACGATTCATGCACATGGCTCATGACTACGCCAAACAGATTGGTTTCAAGGGTCAGTTCCTGTTTGAGCCCAAGCCGAAGGAACCTACGAAGCACCAGTACGACTTTGATGCAGCCGCCTGCCTGAATTTCATTCGGCAGTATGGTTTGCTGGATGTTGTGAAGCTGAACATCGAAACCAACCACGCAACGCTGGCGGGGCACACGATGATGCATGAACTGGAATACGCTTCCATTCAGGGCGCTCTCGGAAGTATTGATGCCAATACGGGAGATCTGCTGCTGGGATGGGACACAGACCAGTTCCCAACCGACATTTATCTGACGACTCAGGTCATGATGATCATTCTGAAGCAGGGTGGGCTGGCTCCTGGCGGCACAAACTTTGACGCCAAGGTGCGACGCGAAAGCATTGATCCCATCGATCTGTTTCATGCTCACATTGGTGGCATGGACGCATTTGCTCGCGGCCTGAAAATTGCGGCTGCGATTCGCGCGGATGGCGTTCTTTCTGACTTCGTCAAACAACGGTACAGCAGTTATGAAACCGGAATCGGACGAAAAATTGATATCGGCACAACCAACTTTACTGACCTTGAAGCTTACATGCTTGAGAAAGGTGAAGCCGATGCAAACATCAGCGGGCGCCAGGAGATGCTCGAAAACATCATTAATCAGTACATCTGATGTCTGGTGAGGTTCCCAACCTGGATTTGTTGTCGTCGTGGCAATACGACTTGCCGGAAGAGCTCATCGCGTCGCGCCCTGCTGCGAGACGCGATGGATCCCGCCTGATGGTTGTGGATCGAAACAGCGGCCAAATCCAGCACCGAAAAATCCTCGATCTGCCCGACTTACTACAGCCCAGGGATTTGCTCGTCTTCAACAACACGCAGGTGCTCCCTGCGCGGCTGTTTGGTTATCGCACAGCGACCGGAGGACGCTGGGAGGGGTTGTTCGTTCAGGAAACAGCTCCCGGCCAATGGATATTGCTTGGAGAAACCCGGGGGAAACTCCAGCCGGGCGAAACGATCACTGTGCTGCCTGCGTATCATCGCGATGCGGACCATCAGGATTCAGATTCACTCGTGATCACTCTGCACGAAAAATTCTCTGACGGAAGCTGGAGTGTCAGGGTTTCGGAAGATGCGGATGCCATTTCGATTCTTAACCGATTTGGCAGCCTGCCGTTGCCTCCGTACATGGGACGAAAGCTGGCAGATGAATCGGATCAGGAACGGTACCAAACCTGTTTTGCAACAGTCCCGGGAGCGGTGGCGGCACCAACTGCCGGGCTTCACTTTACACCGGAATTGTTTCGGCAGTGCGAGCATCGTGGAATTCGTTCAACGGAAGTCACGCTGCACGTGGGAATCGGAACGTTTCGCCCGGTGTCCACCGAATGCCTGAGCGAACATGATATGCATCATGAATGGTGCCGGGTTCCCCCGTCGTCAGCACAGGACATCTGTCAAACGAAGTCCGACGGAGGTCGCATTGTTGCTGTTGGCACAACATCTGTCCGAACTTTAGAGTCCGCAGCATCGGCCGGACTTTCCCCGGACCACGGCTGGCAGGGCGAGACAAATCTGTTTATCCGCCCCGGCTACACATTTCAAATTGTCGACAGGCTCCTGACAAATTTCCATTTGCCCGGCTCAACACTCATCGTTCTGGTTGCGGCATTACTCGGTTATGATCTGACCCTGGAAGCCTATCGAAAAGCCGTTGAAGAGCGGTATCGATTTTATAGCTACGGTGATGCGATGCTGATCCTTTGATTTCCGGACCTACCAGGCAGATCGGCCTGTTTGCAAACCATGAATATGAAACGAATTGTCACAGTCATCAGTGTGGTGCTATTGAGACTCATGCTCGCAGTCTGGGTTGGCGGCGCGGCATTGTTTGTGATTACAAGCGTTGCAGAACAAACCAATCCGGAATTTGACTCGGTCACGCGTGATCAACTGGCGACGGTACGATTCCCACTTTATTACCTGTTTGGTGCCATCACCCTGACGATGGCTCTTGTGGGCGGAGCAATCGCAAGTTTCGTCGCCAGTGGCTGCCTGCGCAAGCGAATGCGAGTCGCGATGCTTCTGACGGTCTTATCCGCAGGACTTGCAGTGGTGGACTATGTTTGGATCTATCAGCCACTGCAGAAGCTGATCATCCCACCTGGCCAGGCGAGAACGCAGGAGTTCATCACACTGCACGAACGGTCTCGCCATATCAACGAGGTTCACGTGACGTTGGCATTGGTGGCATCCGTGCTCGCTGCAATTCCACCGAGCGACGCTTCTTCAAGATCCTGTGGATCCGGGATTCCGATATAGGGCAGGTGCCGGAATTCGTCGTTGTAATCCAGCCCATAGCCGACAACAAATTCATCCGGAATTTTGAAGCCGTAGTAGGTTGGCTCCAGTTCCACACGGCTTCTGGCTGTTTTCCACAACAGGACAGCCGACTTGATACTACTGGGATTGTATCCGGCGACGGCTTCGAAGAGTCCCACCATGGTGTTGCCCGTGTCGAATATGTCGTCCAGGATCAAGACATCTCGACCCTTCAGATCGGGAACAAGCGAGCTGTTGACAGATAGCTGTCCGGGCGTCGTTCTGGTTCCACCATAGCTTGATGCCTGTATCAGGGCGACTCGCAAAGGAACGTTTGTCGCGCGGATCAGGTCGGCCAGCAGCACGATACTGCCTGTCAGCACACCAAGAATCGTCAGCGGGCGATTTGCGTAGTCGCTGCTGATCGTGGATCCGAGTTGTTTAACGCGATCCCGGATTTCGTTTTCGCTGATAAGAATGCGCATCGAGTTCTGCTGTTCAGGTGACGACCGCTTTGAGAGGTCAGGTGCATTGGATTTCAAGCGTGGTCAGTCTAAAGTCTCTGCCCGGGAGATCAACGCTGCAACAGAAAGCCACAATCGCAGCGCCGGACAATCCTTCGAAATGACCTGATCTCCCACGGCGTCGCTTCGGTGCAAACGAAAGCACCAATCATCCCCCTGAACTGTCTCACTACGAAAGCAAGTCAATGAATAGTTGCAAAGCACTTCAGCTTGGGCTGGATATGGCAGAAATGATCTCGCTGGCCTACATCAATGATCTCACTGACGAACAATTGATGTTGCGACCGTGTTCAGGAACAAATCACATTAAGTGGCAGATCGGGCACCTGATCGCGTCGGAGCATTCCATGATCGAAGGTATCAAAGCCGGAACAATGCCACCCCTGCCGGATGGATTTGCGGCAAGGTACGAAAAGGCAACAGCAGAATCGGACGATGCTTCTGCCTTCGACTCGAAGGAAGTCCTTCTGGCAACGTACCAGGCTCAGCGTGCAGCCACCATCGCGCTATTGAATGAGCAGAATGATGAGGATCTTGATCGGGCAACAGGCGTCGATTACGCCCCCACGGTTGGCAACATGTTTTCGCTGCAGGGATCACATTGGTTAATGCATGCCGGGCAGTGGGTCATCGTTCGACGACAACTCGGCCTGCCCGCGTTGTTCTGATCGTTCGGACTCGCCAGCCCGGTTGGCACACCGGCTCGAACTGTACAAGGGCTCGAACTGTACACCGGGCCATTCGATCCGGACGCCGCACACGAATCCAGGGATAATCTGTCTGCGCTGGCGCACGGATGCCCGGCGATGAATCATTCACACCAGCGTTTCTGCAAATCCCCGAACGCATCGATTCGACGATCGCGGAAGAAGGGCCAGTGGGTGCGCGCGGTGTTTATGAGGGACAGGTCACAATTCACAACCAGATTATCTTCTGTTTCGTGAGGTGACCTGGCCAGCACATTGCCGTATGGATCGGAAAGGAATGATCCTCCCCAAAACTGGATTTCCCCTTCCACTCCCACTCGATTTGGTGCACCCACGAAAAGCCCATTCGCAATGGCATGGCTGCGGATCATTGTCTGCCAGGCAGAATACTGGCTCTCACCATAGACATCGCGCTCACCCGGAATCCAGCCAATAGCAGTGGGGTAGAACAACAGTTCTGCTCCCTGCATTGCTGTGAGCCGGGCAGCTTCCGGGTACCACTGGTCCCAGCAGATACAGACGCCCACTTTGGCGTAACGGGTCTGGAATGCCAGGAAACCCAGATCACCGGGTGTGAAATAAAATTTCTCGTAGTAGAGCGGATCATCCGGAATGTGCATTTTTCGATACAGGCCTGCGGTGGATCCGTCAGCGTCAATCACAACAGCGGAATTGTGGTAGAGCCCGTGGGTTCGCTTTTCGAAAACCGGCGCCACGATCACCGTCTGCAGCTCTTTCGCGATCGAAGACAGCGCCTGAGTTGTCGGGCCAGGAATGGGCTCGGCCAGTTCAAAATTCGCGTGATCTTCGGACTGGCAGGGGTACTGAGTGTTAAAGACCTCCTGCAGGCAGATCACCTTCGCGCCAGCGTTTGCCGTTTCGCGGATGTTCTGGATCGACCTCTCCAGATTCTCAGAAGGTGATTCCGTACACGTCATCTGAACAAGGCCAACTTGCACTTCGTTCTTCTTTGCACCCATTTTCTCTGCCTATTATTTCTGGTTGATGGCCGGGAGGTCGACCAGTAACGGCATCACCCCTCTCCGATTCTGCATGCTTCCGGCATACTCTCAATCTGTCAAACGGACGGCTCGAACAACAGCATAGCGATTTTGTCATCGTCTGCAGTTGATCGAGTCGGGGTTCCCTCAAAATCGGGACGCATGGGCACGTGAGATTTCATTCGGTTAGCCGCATAACTTCCTGAAAATTCTTTCGCAGGCCGGACTCGTCGCCGTAAACTCGCCTTCTTCCTTCTGAAATCGCCTTAAACGGAAAGTGACTTGACGATGCGTGGCTTCCAGCAAATCCGATTCCTGCTGCTGCTGGCAATGATTCCCGGTAGTCTGGTTCTGGCGGACGATGCCGACACCAAAAAGGAAAAGGAGGACAAACCTCAGGAAGTGCTGGTGGAAACTCAGCACGAAACCACAATTGGCGGCAAGTCGATTTCCTACACAGCCACAGCGGGCAAGCTTCTGATGAAGTCCGATTCGCTGGAATCCCGCGCGGAGATGTTCTTCGTCGCCTATACCAGGGATGGTGAAGACGCATCGCGTCGCCCCATCACGTTTTGCTTCAACGGTGGGCCGGGATCTTCCTCGGTCTGGCTGCATCTGGGGATGCTGGGGCCAAAGTTTATTCGCTTTCCGGAGGACGCGTCCTATCTGAAACCACCGTATCGACTGGATTCGAATCCATGGTCGCTGCTGGATGTAACAGACCTTGTTTTCATCGACCCTGTCAGTACCGGATACAGTCGTCCGTCAAAAGATGTGAACAAGAATGAATTTCACGGATACGAAGAGGACGTTGCCAGCGTCGGTCAGTTCATTCACGAC
>JAGQQE010000012.1 GCA_020426345.1 Planctomycetaceae bacterium | reverse complement strand
GCTGCTGTGACATCCTGCGTTGTGACATCCTGCGTCGTGACTGAAGCAGCCATCACCTGCTGCTCGTAAACCTGTTCGCAGAGTTGTAATTCTGCGGGCGAAGCTGGACGCGATAAGATCTGCAGAAACAGGTAACGAAGGCACCGCCGGAGGATCGTTTTCTCATCACGCCAATCACCGTCAGATGGATCATCTGGATCATTCTTAACTGGCAGATCTGATACAGCAGCCCTGGAGAAAACTTGCTCAGCCAGAGTGGTTGATAAGTCATGCATCAGCTGGCTGTTGGTCAGTGCCAGCGCCTGCTGAGGGATGATTGTCCTCGAACGCCGGTAACAATCACCGGGATTGGGAGCATCAAACAGCTTGCCAAGTTCACTCTTGCCATCGTTTTCGGGATTGCAGCTGTAATAAAGACTTCGACGGAAGGTCGTCAGTGCCTGATCATTTTCAAGTTCCTGGCCGCCGATCGTCAGATCAAGTTTTCCTGCGCACGAAAGCAGGCTGTCTCGTACCACCTCAGCCTCCATCCGTCCTGCATTCATGCGCCACAGCAGCCTGTTTTCCGGATCTGCCGCGGATTCCTGGACAGAATTCCCCGCAGAAGAGCTGCGCCGATAGGCGTCACTTGTCACGATCAATCGGTGCAGCGACTTCATGCTCCACCCGGATTCCATAAACTCGACCGCCAGCCAGTCGAGAAGTTCCGGGTGGGTCGGTTTTGCTCCGTTTCTTCCGAAGTCAGATACCGAAGCCACAAGGGGTGCATGAAAGTGTCGCAGCCAGATGTGGTTAACTGCAACACGTGCCGTCAGCGGGTTATTCCGATCTGTAATCCACTTCGCGAGCGCCGTGCGACGACCGGTACTGGAGGTCGGATACTGAACGCCAAAATCCGTATACTCATGAGCAATCTCAGGATCCTGTTCCGCCTGCTCAGCCGCGTTGAACTCCTGTTGTGCGTTCACAAGGGACTGCTGAAAAGACTCAATCTGCTTTTGACGGCTTTCTGCGTCATCAGGCAAGAGCTCTGCTTCGGTGAGCGAAGTTTCTGCTGCCAGCACGGCGACTCTGGCATTAAGAGCATTTGCTGCCCGCTCCTTCCGGGCGGCCTGTTCAGCCAATTGCGCGACCAAGTCAGCGGACAGGGGTTGTCCGGAATCCTGATACTTTGCACGTTCAGCGGCCACTCTGGCATTGATACTTTCAATTTCACAGTTGGCGGCCTTGATCTGTGACTGGTGTAACCGTTCCGGATGCTGCATACATCTCAGGCGTCGCAGAGCAGACTGAACCTTCGCGGCGGCGGCACGCAGTTCGACATGACTTCCATAGGTCGTCACCATAGATGTCGCCGGCGCAGTGCCAATGGTGGAGACTTTCCAGCCACGCATGCCCACCACATCTCGATCCGTCTGATAGTCCGGAGCCTCGAAGTTAATCGTCAGTATGTCGCCGCGGAGCAAATCGTCCGAAGTGCGGGGCGATGCCGAAGCGAGGTTGCGAGGAGAGGTGATAAGGATGTCATCGACCAGCACAACGCTTCCAGTACGAGCATCAAGAAAAATGGCTTTGGTGGGATCTCCAACCGGATTCCATCCGTTCAACGCCACTGGCACGGCATCCACAAGAACCTGGCCATCAGGTTCTGAACGGATTGTCAGATCACATTGATCCGCTGCCTGAAGAATCACCAGCTCAATCACAAACTGAGACTGTCCGTTGCCAAAGTCGTAAGTGCCCACCTGGAACTCGGTGAAGGTGGCCGGACGATATGCCATGATCCGCCCGGCATCGAAACCCACATAGCCCGCGGTCAGTCCCTTCTCAGCATCTTTCGCCAGCTGAAAATTGAAATGCGTGTCCGTTTGCAGGCGACACCGAAATGACAGTTTCGAACCTTCTGGCAGGTGCTTCACATCGGACAGGGTATTGAAGAGAATTCTGCGCCCCGTGCCGGCATCCAGCAGAAGCGACTGCTTACCGGAAATCACCGGAGCCCGCCCGTCCTGAGTCGCACTGTTTGCAGCGTCCTGCAGTTCCAGCTCTGCCAATTGTGCCTCGCGTTCCAGACGTGCGATCAGGTCCTGTTTAACCTCTTTTTGTTCATTCAGCTTGATTTCAGCATCTCGAATGATGTTGTGCTGTTCCTCAATCAGCGATTCGATGATGGATGGACGCAGGCCCGGATACCATGCCGTCAGAGGCAGGTCCACAGGCTGGATCGTGATTGCAGAATCCGACAAAATGTCAGGAACTCCCGGCGATAATGATCCTCGCTCAGTTTCACGATTGCGTTCATCGCCCCCCGTGTAAAACCAGGTCGGAGCATCCGGCGTCTTATCAAAAACTCGCACGGCCCCGAGGCGCACAACCTTTCGCAACGGACCGGAATACACATAGTCCTGAAAAGGTCCCGGATCGGCTTCGCCTGGAACGCGATCCTGGCGAACATCGATCGGTTCAAAAAACGCTCGCAGGCGAAAGTAATCGTCCTGTGAGATGGGATCATATTTGTGATCATGACAGTGGGCGCAGTTAAAGGTCAGGCCCAGAAATGCCTTGCCGGTATGTTCAACGTTGGCTCTCATCCAGTCATTGGGATTCAGGGCATACCAGTTACGAATCAGGAATCCGGTCGCGTATCCGGCCGAATCATTTTCCGGTGCCACCTCATCGCCCGCCAGCATCTGCTGAATCATCTGGTCGTAGCCCAGGTCTTCGTTTAAGGACTGCACAATCCAGTCGCGCCAGCGCCAGATCTGAGGAGCGCTGTTCCAGACATCCGGCACGTGTCGACGACCATACCAGTCGCTGTACCGCCAGACATCCATCCAGTGGCGACCCCATCGTTCGCCGTAACGAGGATCCGCCAGCAGTTGATCCACAACACGTTCCCACGACTGTGGATGCCGGTCTTGAACAAAGGACATGACCTCATCATATTCTGGTGGAACACCGATCAGATCGAGGTAGACGCGGCGCAGCTGAAGGTGCGGTTCGGCGGGCGGGCGGGCCTGCAGACGTTCCCGCTGTAAACGCGACAGGATAAAGGCATCCACAGCATTTTGCGGCTGTTCCATGTTGCCATCGATCGACGGAATCACCCGCTGCAGGGGCTTTTGAAATGCCCAGTGGTCAGTCGGTTTCGCTTCTGGCTGTTCATCCAATGGTGATCGAGCACCTGAGTCAATCCAGCGCCGCAAGACCTCGATCTGGTCGTTCGACAGCGGAGGCCCGTCGGGAGGCATGCGTTCGGAAGCATCTGACGCGGTCACACGGTCAACGATCAGACTGTCTGCGGCATCTCCAGCGATGATGACGGCTCCGCTAACGCCCCCCGACTTCATCAGGTCGACCGTATCCAGTCTCAGATTCGCCTCCTGCTTCAGGGCACCATGACACGCAAAGCAGCGATTGCGCAACAATGGCTTGACGGTCTGTTCATACGCCACCAGTCCGCTTTCATCAGCGGCTCCCGCAGGCGAAAGAAAAGTCAGTGTTCCGCCGGCAACAGCGATCGCATAAACGAACCAGATTGTTCTCATCGAAAACCCCTGATTCAGACCTCGTGATTTTCCCTGAAGTAGTGACCGGCCCGGCCGATCGGGGCAACTTCACGGAACTCTCGCAATCAGAATCCACTCATACTTCGCAGTAGCCAACACTTAAACGCGCGAATTGCGCCTTCGTGGTGAACCTCAGACGTACACCTTGTGCCGACTGGCACGGACGGATGAAAATCCCGGGTCAGCGTTTCGTATGTTGCCGCGAAACTCCGCCCCTCACAAGCCCACTCGTGAATTCAGATCTCCCACGAGGCTCGTCGAGCCCCGAGAAACAAGAATCCGACAACCTCTGAGCCTGCAGAACGGCTTCAGGGACGCCAGCCGGAACAGTCGACGTTGTCCCCTCGGTCAATGTTACTACATGCAAACCGTAGCAGATCTGCGGTCGAGTTCATCAAGCAGGCGCAGCCCCTGAAGAGAGCGGACTACTGGGTCGGTTTCTTCTTCAGAAAATAATGAGCTTCCGACGGCCAAAACGAAACAGGCGTCTCAGGACCGTCCGCTTCATCAGCCTGCCGGATTGAAAGATCGTAGAGGCTTCCCTGACGCAGGTCTTCAATGCGAAGTTCGATACTTTTTTGATCGTCGGCAATGACAACCGAAGAAATCTCGCAACTATGTTGTTCTGAATCCGGAGTTGCATAGCTTCCACCCCAAACACGAGTGTACCCCTGAACGGAATAACTATCCCTCCTGCTGAGACGACCGCTTCCATCAACCGTGTCGAAGAAATGAATTCGGAATCCATTGACCGTTGCTTCGACTTCACGAATACCATTCGGACGCGAGTTTACATCCGGAATCAGTTTTTCAATTCCCCCGGTGTTTGGCCCTCCCTGCCAGCCACTGTCCCAGATGCTTCCAACATACAATTCTCCGGCTGGACTAATGGCTGAGCAAATGGGGCCGATGAAATTTGAGCCGCCAGCGGCCTGATCCGGTAAGCTGAGTGGATAACTGGCTCCCTGCATGACGCCGTTGACTTGCTGGATGTTAAAGCGAATCAGAAACCGCAGGTCGTATTCACATCCCACTCCCTGTCCCGCTAATCCCATCGACTGAAACATCTTTGGAAAGAACAGAATACTATTCACACTGCGGGTCCAGGGGTGCGGGATTTGCAATGCAGGAGTCTCATGAGAGACACTGTCGTCTGCAAAATGACGTGAAGGCACACCGTAATGGGTCCCCTGAACAATGTGATTGATTTCGTTAAAGGTGTTCTGCACGCCCTGATTGTCGGTCGCGTACAACCGCCCCGAGCCATCAAATGCCAATCCCATCGGATACCGAAAGCCGAATGCCATCGGTGTAATGATTCCGGACGGATCAATTTTCAGGACCGTTCCTCGCCAGCGATCTCGGTTTTCCGGTCGTCCTTTCTGTGAGTAATCGCTTCCCAGTCCCACATAAAGATTCTGATGGGTATCGCGAATCAGCCCGCTGGTCCAGTCATGGTAATCGTCCGTGAGCCCCCATCCTGAGGCAACGACTTCACGGACATCGGCTCTGCCATCACCGTCAGAATCCCGCAGACGCAGGACTTCGGGCTTGTGCGAAACAATCACAGAATCGCCGTCAACAACCACTCCAAATGGTGCGGACAATCCTTCTTCGAACAGCGAAAGGGAATCTTCCGCGCCATCGCCGTCCGTGTCGCGCGCGATCCAGACGTGGCCTTTCAGGGAGGTAAACACCATGCTCCCATCTGACTGCCACGCGATCGCGGTCGGCATAATGTTGGTCGGCAGTGGCAGGCGTTCGCCGCGGAATCCCGGGACGGTGGTGACCGGTTCCGCCGTCGTCATGATCACAGGCAATTCTGTCGCCACAACACGGGGAATGCTTTGAGGAACTATTCCGTTTACTTCAAGCAATCTTCTACCATCCGACTTTTCACCGCTCGCAGGATCAGGTCCTGATTGTTCCATTCGAGCAGTCGGAACATTGGTCGAAGCGATGGACACTCCAGGCATCGTTACAAGTTGCAGATTTGGATCGACATCCTCCAGATAGAATGCCCGAGTCCATCCGGTTTTCCCGTCGAAATCCAGAGCTTCAATTCGCTCACGAATCGTCACGGTGCGTACAGGGGACTGAGGATTATCCCAGGCCGTCATCGCGCTGTGGGGATTCCTGGTCTTTCCTTCGGCTGGTGATCGTGGGTCAGAATTGCCACTGACAGGGAACCGAATTCGGTGCCACAAAGTGACGCCTGTGGCGTCTGTCGTGTAACGCGTCAGTTCAGAGATGCGCCCTTCATCTTCAACGGGTGAAAGAATTCCGGAACCGTTTGTTCGTAACTGAAACAGAAATTCGGGAGGCCTCGAGATACTTGGCTGGCGAATCACTTCGATGCCAGCGGTGCTCCAGAACCAACTCTTGCCCTCTGTTCGCTGGCGAGCGAATTCTCCGATCGTCCATTGCCGAAGCTGAAGAGTGTCCAGATCGATCAACAGGTTGTGCCCATTTCCCAGACCGATGGCAAATGACCGAGCAACCCCTTCGCGGTTCTTATCTTCACCCAGCGTAAACACGTCACGAATGATCCGAGGTGGCTCTCCGGGACCAACGTTCACGAACTGTTCGTATCGACTGACCACAGTGGGTGCGGTAAATCGCGGGTCTCGAATCGCCTTCCAGATGACGCTCATTTGATTCGAAAGATCTTCATCCAGGACTCCCGGAGTCGCTCTTTTGATCGCAGGCATTTCAATCCCGGCGACGACGCGAATGGGATTTTTCATCCACCGCTGAAAGAATCGCGGCCGAAGTCGCTGCCCCATCGTCAACAGATCAGAACCACGAGTTCCCAATGCCACATTTCGTGGTTCGAAAGCACCAGCCTGGTGACAGGCAACACAGTTGAATCCGCCAGCCCCCGTTAACTGGTTGCCGATCAGCAGATCCTCCGTCGATGTCTCTCCGGCCACCGCAGCTTTGACAATGTCCTCGCGTGCGGAATCGGCAGAGTCCGGGATTCGGTCTGCGGTCAGGAAGTAGGCCAGCAATGATTCTGATTCCTCCGGCGTGTGTGCAAATTTCGGCATTCGAACCGACAACCATGGCAGCCGACGGGAACCCTGCTGACCAGCCACGGCCTTTGCAAGGTAGGCGTCATTCAGTTTGTCTCCAACGGCTGTCAGAGAAGGTGGAACAAACGCCTGACTTCGACCGCGAAGAGTGGCGAGCTGTTGCTCAATTTTGCCAGCGATTGCTGAAAGACCGCGAGATTGATCCCTGTCGTGACATGCGAGGCACTGCTTACGCTGAATCACTCTCTGGCCGTGGTCCATCGACGAAAGGCGGTGGACTCCATCGTCATTTGCGCCGCGACTTGAAAGAAATTCCCGATACCAGTCCACAAGAGCCTGGCGATCACGATCATCAAGTGAAAACCGAGGTGTTGACCCTCCCACGCTGTTCTTACTCAGACATCCCCCCGGCTCCAGGTTGTCAACGGACATCTGAACAGCCAAATCCACCCGTGTCTCACGCTCATTGTCCATCCCCGGAATTGCGTGACAGCTGTAGCAACGCAATTGCCGGACCAGTTTCCGACCCGCATCGACATCACCTGGCTCCGTGTTTGTGACATCGCGACCTTTATCGGGACTCTCCGCTACTTTTTTGGCCCCCCATGTCAGCGAGGCAGCAATTTGCCGACGCTCATCATCGGACAGGTCGAACACGGGCATACGATGGTCGGAATTCAGGGAAGCAGGATCCCGCAACCAACGCAGGATATACTGTGCGTCACGACGAGCCTCGATTCCGTCGAACGAAGGACCGCTATAAGTGGCATCTCTCGTCGCAGGCATCTCGCTGGCAACCAGTCTTTTGGGCAATTCGTGACACGCGATGCACCCGGTTGATAACAGCAGCTCGTCGCCACGCTCAACATCATTCTCCTTAATCTTCAGAGGCTTTTCGCTCCGTGGCTTCTGCGCAACGGAGAACAGGAACGCGGCTATCTGTTCGGCCTGCTTCTGCGAAAGTGCAAAATGCGGCATTCGACTGTCAGTCAGAATCGGGGCCGTCGAAACAAGGCGATCAATGACGGCACTGGGCGTCGCAGCATCGGCGATTCGAGCCAGATTCGGTGCGGGAAGAACGGGAATATCAGCGGCCGACCGATGGCACGCAGCGCAACGCAGCCCGTCCGATAACTGCGCCCCCCGTTGCAGGCTGTGAATCACCGAAATGTCCGGTGACGAAACTGTCTTGCCGAGGTCCAGTTGTTCAAGAATGTCCTGGCTGACGTAAAAGACATCGGCTGGAAGTGGCTCCAGAGTGAATCGATCGGATGACCAGAACAACTGGATTGAAGAGTTGTCAGCGCCTGAACGGAATTCGATCCGGACGGGAAACTCTCCAGCACTCAAACGGCAACTTTCCGAGGTCGCAAAGCCAATCGAATCTGTTTCCGTCTCCAGAACAAGTTGATCTTCGATGTACAGTTTCACCTTGCCCTGTACGCGACTATGAAATCGATACACACCCGGTTCGCGGATGAGAATGACTCCGCGCCAATCGATACGGTATGCCCCCTCACCCACACGAACATCCGGGCTGAAATTCTGCCAGTCGAAAGCAGGGCGTGCATCCAAACGGTAGACCGACTTCCCCGCCTGACTTATTTCCGCAAGGAGACCCGACTGAGGTTCATCATCAAACTCATCAGCAGCAGCGATGGAGCAGGAACCAGAAAGACCAATCCAACAAACGCAACACATCTGGAAAGCGAATGCGATCAGAGCAGTCAGGTCGCATCGGCGAATGGGCGATCCCGAAGAAATATCAGAGCCAATCATAGACAGCATGCGGATCTCCGTCTTTGTCTGGTATGGACGAGGCGGGAGCTCCGCAAGATGAACCAGCGGAGTGGAAGGTCAGTATCGGCTGACGACTATAACGCAGGCTCGGCTGATAGAAAACAAACACGCCGCGAAGCCCAGTATCCACGAAGCCCAGTATCCACGAAGCCGACAAGAGCAGGCACCCAAACATCCGGGACCGCCAACAATTCGTGAACTCAGCTTTCGTGTTGCCGTCGTCTGGAACATCCGGATCTCCTGCGGCGAAGGGAAGTTCGGCGACAGGCCATCCCGGCGAAATTCAAAGCGTGTGCAATGCAGGCGTGGTATCAGAGTCGACCGGCGGGATGTCGCTGTCAGGAATTCTTTTGGCTATTCACACTTCCAGCAACAGTTTCCGGCGTCTTTGCTTCCTCTGCAGGTGTGGCTCCCAGCATCTCCAGGAATGCCAAACGCATTTTTTCGATGGCGGGTTTTAACGGGCCGGGAAGTGTGGCACCGGAGGCAAGTTTATGCCCACCACCGTTGAATTTTTCTGCTGCTTTCGCCACGTCGTGCGGAGGACGACATCGAAGACTGAACTTGATCTGTCCCGTTTGTAATTCCACCGCTATGAATGCAGCTTCAGATCCTGCAACAGTCAGACACTGGTTCACCAGGCTTTCCGTGTCCGAAGGGACGCTGCCTGTCTCGGCAAGATCGGATGAATCTGCATAAACCCAGTTCAGACGTCCGTCCGCTTCGGTTGTGATTCGCCCCAGAACACGTCCGGCCAGACGAACGCGGGCAAGTGAACACTGTTCATTAACGAGGTTATAAATGATGTGTGGTACAGCCCCTCGATCGACCAGTGAAGCAGCGATACGCATCGTCAGCGCAGTGGTTGACGGAAACCGAAACCAACCAGTGTCGGTCGCGATGGCAGCATACAAAGCGCTGGCCGTCTCTTCGTCAAACTGAACATTCATAGCTTCGGCAGCTTCGAAGATAAGTTCTCCTGTCGCTGCTGCGTTGACGTCTTTGAACTCGATCGCGTTCATGTCGTCCGAACTGACGTGATGGTCGATCACAATCCGTTTCGCGTCGGATGCCTGAATGATGTCGGCCATCGTCCCGATTTGCTGCCACGCACTGGTATCAACGATGATGACGACGTCCACCTTCGGGACATTGGCCTTCGTTATCGATTCGTTGAGTTTTAGAACATGGCCGTCAGCGTTCAGGAACTGCAGGTTCGCTGGCGGAGCCGAAGCATTGACGATGGTAACTTCTTTTCCAAGAGCCAGCAGGATGGCACGCATCCCAAGTTCCGACCCAAGCGCGTCGGCATCCGGCCTGACGTGACTGGTAATCAGAAACGAATTGTGAGATTGAATGGTTTCTTTCAGCAGTTCCCAGTCACAAGACGACACGTGCAGACACTTTCAGTGAGGATGATTTGGCCCTTGATCCGGGAATGGTCGGGGAAATCAACCGGCGAATCAACATTCAATGATGGTGAATTACCGATTCCACTGTGCCTTATTTTTGCCGGGGATTGACAAGTTCGAGATATTGCAATCGGCCAACATGCCACATGTATGACGGGCCGTACCCCGCTTGACGAGGCCATGGATTGAGAATGCTGTTCGCCAAATGTGGTTTTGCGGCTTCGTTTTTCCCCAAAACAACCTCATTCAGACCAATATACAATTCTGAGTAGAACAGCCGCGAATTGCGGTCAGGCGCATCGGCCGGAATTGCGGCCAGAACCTGGTCTGGCGTCATTCGTCCTTCGAACAACTGGTAGACTTCCGGAAACGGTGGACGGTCATCCTTCGCATATCGAAGGAGCTCTTTTCGAGCGAGGTCCGGACCAAAAGCACGGTGGTGCGAAAAGTATCGCCAGATGCCATTCTCACGATCAACGTCGTCAAAAGAATGGTATTTGTCGAACTGGCTTGCCGCTTCCTTTGGCTTTCCGGCATAGAAAAAGGCGATTCCAAGTCGCCAGTGTGACGCGTCCAGGCGGGGATCAATTCTGACCATCGCCCGGTAATCATCGACCGCCTCCTGAAATTGCCCGGAAAAGAACCGCACGTCGCCGCGAGCCGAATACTGCTGAACCGCATCCGCTGCGTGATCGTCGATCTCCATCGGCAATTTCCGGAGGGCTAGCTTTAGTTGCTCCGCCACCTCAGCCTGCAGCATGGCCACCGCATCCGGATCCACGGTTTCCCGCTCGACGGTTTCCCGCTCAACCGTTTCCGCATCGGCCACCGCTGCTCCCTGCCGATTCGCCCTCGATTCATCCCCGGAAATTGTAGGTACATCGAGCATCAGAACCAGCACGACGAAGACGGCGTGATTTGTGAGGCATTTCATGCGATTTTCCGATCTGAGCAAAGTCTGGTCGGCCACACATCCACTGATTCAGAAACGGAGATCCCGTAACCAGCGACATCAGAATTGAACCGGCAGTTTAGAAGAGAAGGTCATGCTCAAAAAGGAATGTCACGAATCCTCATGCCATTTCATCGCGGAATCCATGGGCTCAATTCTCAGGACGACCATCCCGTCCTGGAAGACGCGCACCGTACCGGTCGACTCGGAAACAGCGATCGCAATCGCACCGGTGGCCTGAGAAATCTCTGCTGCAGCCCAGTGTCGCGAACCAAGCCCTTTCGAGAGCGTGAGATTTTCGCCCTGTGCCCGCAAGTGACGTCCAGCTGCCTGAACAACACCGTCCGCAGAAATCACGAACGCGCCGTCCATCTGTGCAATTTCTTTGATGCTTTCACGCACGCGAGGATTTCGGATCAGCCGTTCAACGCGGGCATAACCACGAAACGGATCATGAACCTGTTCTGTGGACAACTGCATGACTTTGCGGTGGTTGCCAACCACAAACAAGGTCCCAACGGGTTTTCCTTCTCGCCCTTCGCGACCGATTTCGCAGGCCAGATCCACTACGATCCGCAGGGTCTCAAGAGGCACCTTCGTTTCAAGACGCTGCAGGTCTCTGGACGTGAGTCGTGACAACTGATCAGCCAGGCGAATCTGACTTACGGTATCGCATCCGTCTCTTTCGTGAAGCGAATAGACACAGACAACGATATCCCCGGTCTGCACCAGCTCATCCGCTATGGCTTCCAGAAGCACCTGAGTCATCTGCAGATGACTCGTCTGCGGCTCGTGCAGAATCGGCACCAGTGTGATGTCATCAAGAGTCACAGCTTCCTGAACATCTGCCTTGTCAGCGGCAACAATCAGCCGCCCTCCGCTAAGAAGCTTTGCGACTTCTTTGAAGTCGAACGGATGGTTGGCCAGCAGTATCACCGCGGACGCTTTGCTGGCCGCCGACAACTGTCCAGCAGCTTTCAAGACGTTTTCAAAGTGGGGTGATATGGTTTGCCGACTCATGGGGCAAAGTCTACGCAATTCCGCAAGGCGGTCAATGAACTCCCGCAGCTGTTCAAAGCCGAGAATGTACGCAATTGACACTCCGGGAAGTTCAGAATCTTCGCGGCCCGCTGGGAAAAAGAACCCGATGGACCCATAGGAAATTGCGGGCCCGAAAACGCAAAAGCGTGTGAATATGTTCCTCGCCGGCGTTCCGATCCGCCTTTCGAATCGCTCTTGAAAGCCCTGTCAGAATTCGTCTGTTGAAATGATTTGCCCGTCATTCCGACCGCAGAGCGATTGAAAAACCGCTGGATGAATCATCCTGTCCAGCTGCCGCACGCTTCCATCACAGAAGGCAAAGTTAACACTCGTGTGAAAGCTGTCAAAGCTGCCGACGACCTGCCTGGAAATGACCACTGCGCGCTCTTCATCATCCATCGCGGCCAGTTGTTCAGCAGTGTATTCACCATCCGGAGGAGACTCACCGCGTTGCCAGCTATTATATCTGGACATGCCAGGCATCGTTCCGCCATTTCGCAGCGTACTCCGATCGCCATAAAACCAGCCATCGCCCCTGCGATCATTCGCGTGCTCCCCCAGCAGAATTGTGGTCGCCGTACCGTCCGGAACATCAAGCAGCGAAATTGAACTGTTCAGAAACAGGACACCATCATTGTCAGAACTGATCAGCGTCTCGACGGACGAATGGCAACCCGCGTAATTACCTTCGTATCCAAACCGACCAGGATTACGACTACCCGGGTCCGATGGACATGACAGAAACGGCAAATTGATCTCGGCACCGGTATAACTGAATTTGAAACGAGCAATATATTCTTCTGCAGATTCGATCTCCGGATCAAAATCATCAACTCCGCTGTAGCCCGAGAAGCCACCGCCAAAGTATTCCAGACCAGCAGCCGGGTACGGGGAGTCATCCCCGGCAGCGATGTCCGGTTCATTCGCATCTGGCCCGGATGACTCTGCAACGGGTGTCTCTGCAACGGGTCTCTGTGTTTTCAAATACGCACTGGCCTTCGCCAGAGAACGAATTGTCTGATCGTCCAGAAATGAGAGCTCCGGAGACACAAAGTCCACGCGGCGGTAGACCGCATCCTGACCCATGTATGGCAGTATTTGCACGAGCCAGCCAATCCGATAGCCGTCCTTCTGGCCCGTGTAGACCGGGGACGAAGGATTAACGCATCCCGATGGCAACACTCGATGTGACATTTGGTAGCTGTGCAGAGCAACACCAAGCTGCATGAGATTGTTACGACACTGCGTCCATCGCGCTCGCTCCCGTGCCTGCTGAACAGCTGGCAGAAGCAGGGCGATCAGAATAGCAATGATGCTGATCACAACCATCATCTCAAGCAGTGAAAATCCACGCGATCTTCCATGCGGCCTGTTGTGGCCTTTGCAGAAAGCATTCCCCGGCGACAAACTCATCTTATGTCCCTTGCCTTAGAAATCCGCGAGGATCTGCATGTCGTTGCGATTACCCAGATACTGGAACATCCGCACATCGATATTCTCGCTGATGAACCGGACAGAACCATCAGCAAACAGTGTTTGGACCCCGCCGGTGTGTCGGCTGCTGAAGCCGCCCGTTTTCTGATCATCGGGCACTTCCGGCAATGGTTCTCCATCGTCCGATGAAATCCGGTTCAATCCCGCGCCTGGCAATCCGGTCCTTGCGTTCGCTTGCAGGTAGTTTGGTGGAATTCCGGTACTTCGCAAGGTTGCAGATGTGCCGGACATCCATCCCAGATCGCCGGGATTCGAATCGAAACGCTTCTCTCCGACCAGAATTGTATTGGACGCTCCATCATGAATCTCTCGATATCCAACGCTGCTGTTCAGGAACATCAACCCATTGTTGTTCACATCAATGGCAACATCATCCCCCCCCGTGCATCCGGCATAGCTGGACCGAGAAATGATTCCTGTCGCGGCCGTATTTGACAAATGGCCGTAGTCGGATGGACAGTGCATGCTGGGAATACTGGCCGAACGCACTTTGCCGTTTTCAGCAGAGTAGGCGCCTTCGGCAAAATTGACGTTCGAGAACAATCCGGCCTGTTCCATCATTGGCAACAACTGCACGATCCAGCTGTGATGGTAACCTGTCGGTGCATTGGCAATGGGGCCCGTCGGATTGACTGTTCCCGGCGGCAGCATTTCATATCCCATGTCATAATTCTGCAGCGCCAATCCAATCTGCATAAGATTGTTCTTGCACTGTGTCCGGCGAGCAGCTTCGCGAGCCTGCTGCACTGCAGGCAGGAGCAACGCGATCAGAATGGCGATGATCGCAATTACAACCAGTAGTTCGATAAGGGTGAATCCAATGCTCTTGCGGCGCGGGATTCGTTGAAGGCAGTCACTGCTCATTGCGGAAACCTTTTCGTTCGAGTCACCTGACAGGGTCTGTTTGAATTTGAGGGGTAAGAGGCGATGACGGTCACCAGGCCATTACTATCTACAGAGATGATAACCCTGCCGGAATTTGTCTCATCAATTGCTCCAACCGGCACTTGCCAGTCTGTCCCGGTCCAGGCCTGATCGGTACGCAGACTGCGTTCCGCCAGCAGGAGGCCCGCATCGCAAAGACGCATGGTTTGCAGGTGCTGCAGTTCGTCCCTTGTATGGCGGCGTTCAGCAAGTACGCGGCGAACTTGCGACAGCACCACAAGTGACAAGACGACCATCACGACAATGACCATCGCCGAAACAGCGCCTCTTCGCAGACTTGCGTCAGGCACACTTCGATAATGAGACTTCATTCAGCAGCCCCCTTTGGCGGTACTTCCTGCTGCCCGGGTTTCGCCAACGGCCAAAGCGCGATGTCTGTCCATCGAGCTTTGGTCCCGACGCTCGGTAAAGGGCGAGCTTCCGAATGGCTGGGCAGCGCGTCGGTCAACCGAAAGATCACAGTTGCGTTTTCGCCTTCAAGAAATGCGGTGGCCGATCCCGTACGAAATACAAAGCGATCACGTCCAACCAGCGTAGCATCACGTTCGACCGTCCTTTCGACAGTTCGTCCATCACATCGCCATTTGACAATCCCTGCCGAAGAACCAGCATCGCCGGGCATACCATCCTCTGATCCCAGCGACGAATGGTTCTCAAAAACCAGCTCCGTTGGCGCAGTGAAATGAAAACTGTGGCATTGAGCAGCATCGTATCGCATCGATTCTTCGAGACGCATCAGCGTCAGCATATGCAGTCGAGTCAGTTCGTCCCGTGAACCAAACTGAAAGATCGAATGAAGGATCATCCCCACAGTGACGAGCACGGTCCCTGTGAGAAGCAGATACATCAGGTAATAATGAAAGATGGCTCCCTTTCGAGAATACGGCATACAGCTCCGAAGTTGAGCGTTTCTGCGGGTCCGTTTCATTCCTGATCCCCCTCGCGTTCCGGAACCACTTCAGGCTCAACAGGCTGCACGTTCAATTCCGCAGACCGGGCAGGGTGTTCTTCACTTTCATCTGGCTTCCAGATAACAACAGAAACCACTGCCGGAGGCTGATGGAGACCAACAGGCATTGAAATCATCAGGCGGTAACAACGCAGCGGAATAGCCGTCGACACTTCACTGATCGTGAGAGCAGATGACGGATAACGATGGCGAAACGACTCAGAGCATTCGCCGGGCAAATGATTCTGGTGAAGAACGGCCTGATGCAGATTGTTCAGTTCTATGCCTGCGTACTGCCGGAACAAGATCGCCTGCCGTTGCTGATTGATGCCATGCAACGATGGCACAAGCACCAGTGACACCACCCCAAGCAACACGGTGCACACAACCATCTCCACGACGAGCGAACCCCGTCGGCACCGAACTTTGCATGAATTTATTTTCAACCGTCGCTTCATCACTTAACCCACACTTCCACGCTGGAGGCTAATGGTTACTGCAAGACATGGGGCAGTTCTCGCAGCGCGTCACGCCACCCTTGTGATACTCACGAACTCCGCACCAGAAGACACCAACATCTGCGATTTCACCCGCAGGGGCTTTCCCGGTCTTCAATTGCCATTTCATTGGGGTCTCCCTGACCTTATCTGCTAACGATCCGCTGGCAAACCGGGACAGGAACGCAGGACGACTGTAAACGATCGTGTTTAAATGTCTCCTGGTCGAGTCAGTCCCGTTCTTCAACAGGCTGCTAACCGAGGACTTACGAAAGGTCATTCAACAACTTAACCAGAGGCATGAACATCGACACCACGACAAACATGACGACAAGCCCGAACCCAAGCAGCACACATGGCTCAAACACATTCAGCAGTCGACCGAGCCAGCGAAAACGTCTGGTTTCGATGGAACGGCCCAGATGCTTCATAGCCCAGTCCAGATGCCCGGACTTACCGGCCGCCATCAGAAATGCTTCTTCACGACCTGTGATAAAACCTTCCGCCTTCAAAGCCGTTTCAACCGCTTCGCCGTTTTCCAGCCGGAATCGCACCCCACTTAACTGTGTCGCAGCTCGCCCGGGAACCAACTGGCTGCCAAAGCTATGCACCGTATTGATCAGCGGCTGACTGGATGCGGCTGTAATGCTCAACATTCTCAGTAGTTCCGGGGACCAGAATCGCAGCCAGTGCTGAGACAGCGGAGGAGAACCTTTGGAAATCATTCGAATGGAATACTGCACCCGCAGGATCGCAATTGCCGCAATCATCGCCAGCAACGGCAACAGAAATATGATTCCCCCACTCACCATAAAGTCAGACAGGTCCACCAGCAACACGGTTGTGGCTGGTAATTCTGTATCGAAGTCCTCGAAGATCTTTTTGAACTTTGGAACAATGAAAATGATGATGAACGAAAGCACGCCGATCATCGTCACACCGACCAGCATGGTCCAGATTGCGAGATTTCCAAGCGAGAATCCAACGACGCGATGTGTCCCTGCGGAATCGGAAAGACGAATCGCTTCATCAGCCAGTACCTCAGCCAGACTGCCTGTCTGCTCACCCACTCGCACAGCGGCAATGGTTGTCTCTGGTAACAATCCAGGATTGTTGCTTAATGCCGTCGAAAGCGGTTGTCCCTGTTCCAGAAGTATTCTCAGGGAATTCACTCGATCCGACCACGGACTGCCACTCTCAGCGGCGTGGGATCTCAGACCTTCCAGCAATGAATCGCCATGCCCCGATCCTGAGGCGAGAACAAGCAACAGCGATGCCTGCCGGATCGGCTCAGCACGATTCATGGAAAAGAGAATTGTTTCCAGAACAGAACTCATAGGTTTATTCGATCATCAAGTCTGCGAACAAAAGTTCACGCGAGGTCGTTGAGCAATTTGATCAGGGGCAAAAACAACGAAATCACAACAACGCCAATCATGAACGCTGATATCAACGTTACGGAATACTGCAAAATCAGGCCGATGAAACGGCCGTGCCCCACACTTGCCTGTTCCAGCATTTGCGCCAGAGTATTGAAGTTCGCTGCCATCTTCTGGTCACTCCAGCCAAGGTTCCGGGGCACCGCGGTGGAAATGTCTGAGATCTTGTCCGACGAGTCTCCCGCAGCGACAGCACCAGAATGACTTTGTGGTATCGCCAGAAGACTTAGAGGTAAACCCGATAAGTCCCGAATGGGAATTGTGATCCCCTTTCCGGCTCGCACTTCATCGGCGAGATAAGCCCCCTTGGTACGGACATCGGGGAAAGCACTTGCTGCGGTCGCGGCGCGAAGGGATTCCGATCGATCAATTTCAAACTTCAGCATGGATGCCAATACCCTGGCAACGCGGGCCTGCATCAGCCAGCGAATGGGCGAACCAAAAACAGGGACGTGGCTCAACGCTTCTGCGACCGCCCCGATGGACATTCCAACATAAAGAAACACCAACAAGGTCAAACCAGAACCGGTCAGGAAAAGGAATCCAAACCAGCCTCCGGTTGCAAGCAACGTCGAGGCTCCCACGACGAGCTGTGTCAGATAAGGAACTTCGGAACCAAAGTCTTCGAAGATCTTCCCGAATTCAGGCACAATCTGCCACACAATCAGATAAAGCCCCAGCACAAATGTCAGCGTAATCGCGACGGAACTAACGATCGTCATGAGAAACCGATGATGGTAGTACCTCGAGCCCATCAGCTTCGGAACGAGGTCGGCGACGGCCAGTGCCTTCTTCTCGTCGTCAACACCGGATTGAATAACCGCATTGACTTCGACAGGCAGTCCAGCGGCATTCACAAGACTCAGGTTTCCCTGCTCCAGTTGACTTGCCATGGATTCCAGCAAGGATCGAGGACGACCATCCAGATAGTAATGGCCAATCGACCACAAACAGGGAAGAACGAGTGCCGACAGGCACAACAAACAAATGAAAGGCAGATAACTTCCTGGCACAACCAGCGCCCACAATGCTGCAGGAATCAATGCAACAACGCTCAATCCAAACACCCAGGGCATGATACTCAACAAGGGATGCTGGAACGGCTCTGCAGCCATCGCACGGATCGCATCATGGGCGGGCAGTCCGGTCAGAATCGCTTCACGAAGGCGCTCTCCTACTCGCAACTGATGCATCCGGGGCAACTTAGCCTGCTCAGACGCCAGCCGCCGATCCAGTGTCAGAACGTGGCATTGCAGCAACCCGACAGATCGCTGAGCCAGTATCTGACGCAAATGTGGCTCGGATTCAGCCTCCATCGTGCCAAAAACAGGAGTCCCGTTTTCAAGTTTTCCGTTGTAGCGGTATGTTGGCATATTTCGGTATTTCACCGGGTCGATCAGGGGAATTGTTCGATCGCAGAATTCAGGATAAGCTTGCTAACTGCTGATAGATTTCGACGACCGGCCAGAAAATCGAAGCGGAATAGAGAACAACGGAACCACCAGCAACGACCAGAAAAATTGCAATCGGCATCACGACTCGGATCCATGCCGAATTAAAATCCAGCCGCGTCCGATAGTGTTGAGCAATTGCAGAAAGACGCAGCGAAAGGCGGTCAGCATTGCTTGACGCCTGCTTCAGACAAGCCTGAAGCAATGGTGGCATCTGGCCACGCTTCCAGCGTGAATTCACGCTTAAACCGGTCGCATCCCCGTTGAAAATCTTCTCAGCTGCTTTCTGGCAGGCCTGATCCAGATTTGCGGAGCCGCACGCTGCGCCGGCCAAAACCAGAGCATCCGGCAAAGGCATCTGTTTCTCAATCATGATCCCCAGAATGCGTGTCAGGGTGTAGAACCGCATATCCCGAACCAAACCTCCAACGCCGGGGCACAACAACAGCAATCGCTCCGGTCCGCGAAAAGCCATTGAAGAAGCACGGCCGGATATCACCCAGCCCCCCCACAGCAACAGAAACGCCAGGGGAACCAGAAACATAATCTCCGGGTAATCGACAACGATTTCGATGAACCGATCAAGAACAGGATGAAACTCAACCCCCAGGTCCATCGCTGCGGAATAAATCCGAACAAGGCTGAGGCGAGTAAACACGGCAAACATTCCCCACGCCAATGCCAGCACAATCAGTGGATACGTCATCGCATGGACAATCTTCTTCCGCAAGTCTGCCAGATCGCTGGCAAAGTCGCCCATCATTTCAATGGTTGTCCCCAGATCGCCACAATGTACTCCCGCAGCCACAGCCGCGGACAACATCCGGGAAGCTCCACTTTGTTCCTGGTCGATGACGTCCGACAAACGTTCTCCATTATTCAAATGCTGAATCATGGATTGCGTCAACAACTCCAGCCGTTTCCCATGGCCCTTGCCAGCGGCAGCCAGATGCTGCTCCAACGGCAGCCCGGCTCTCACGATTAATCGAACCTCGTCGCTGAGATTGCGAATGTCTTCGAGGCTGAGTTGAGATGTCTTCACAGCAGTCTTTCAGAAATACAAAATCACAACTGGGCGACCGGTTCAGAACCAGGCGACATGCCAAGCACACGAAACACTTCTTCTTCCGTCGTGACACCCTCCGACACTGCGTTCAACGCGACATCCCGCAGCGTTTTTATGCCACAACTCTGCACGATACGAGCAAGCTCCCTGGTATCCGACTTCCGCATCACCGCTCGCGCCAGCTCAGGAGTCTCCAGTGTCAGCATTTCGGCAATCACCCGACGCCCTTTGTAAACGTGGTGACCAGCTGCTGCTGCTGATTTGTCTGACTGTTTCTCCAAATCTGATGGATTGACGATCTGACGAACAAGTCTCTGGCATACCACGCTGCGCAAGGAGCTCCGCAGGACATAAGGTTCCAGATGCATATCAAGAAGCCGCGCGATTGCTTCCACACAGCTCCCCGCATGAAATGTTGTCAAAACCAGATGCCCCGTTAATGATGCCTGAAATGCAGCTTCGGCCGTGGCGGGGTCGCGAATTTCGCCAACCATAATCACGTCCGGATCCTGCCGCATTAACGATCGTAATCCCGTCATCAGATCAAAGCCCGACGACGTCCGGACCTGAGACTGAGTCGTCCCATCAACAGCCACTTCAATCGGATCTTCGAGAGTCATCACGCTTCGGCCATCCCCGGAAGCCTGAAGGATTTCTCGCAGACAGGCGTAAACCGTCGTTGTCTTGCCGCTTCCCGACGGCCCTGTCAACAGAATGACGCCATCCGTAGACAAGAGCTGGTGACGCAGTGACTGCTCAATCGACAACGGCAGCCCCAGTTGATCCAGTCGTTTCAGATCATCACTGCCTGCAAAAAGCCGAATGGCGGCTTTCTCCCCGTATAACGTTGGAAACGTGGTCACGCGGATTTCCGTGGCAGAATACTCCCGGGAAACACGCCCCTCCTGAGGAAGATCGGTGCGATAAGTCAGGAGTCCGCAAATCACTTTGAGTCGAGCTACCAGCCGAGTCCCCGTCTCAGCATCGAAGACCGCGACGGCCTGCAGCACTCCATCAAGACGCCACAGCATCTTCATGCCGCCGGAGCCTGGCACCAGATGCACGTCACTTGCACGGGCTGCACGAGCTTCCTTCAGAAGCAGGCTCACAACCTGTGGAACGTAATCTTCCGCCTGTACCGGCAGGTTCGCCATCGCAGCCGTAAAGGATCCACCGGTTTCTTCAGAGATCACGTATTCGAATTCCTGCTGGTTGTCACCGCCGTTGATCACGCCAGGAAACAGTCGTGGTTCCAGATGAATCGCGGAGTGCTGCAAATCATTCAGAACAGCCATGCCTGCAGCAGGAGCCGATGACTCATGGCATCCTGAAACTCACTAGAACACGGGCAGGGCCCCGCATAATTTCTTCTGACGCATTCTCAACTCTTCCATCAGGAAATTGATCTGCCTCTGTTCCTGTGGAGCCTGAGTCTCCTGCCTTTGCCGTTCAACAGGACTCCTCGGTGCACGAAAATGCATCTGTTCAGCCACGGGAAGATCCCGGCTGGTCGAATCCTGATCCGGTGATTCATAACCTGGCGATCCACCGGGAGAAACCTCCGGATGGAATTCCTGCGGACCTTGACTTCCGGTTGGCGTAGCTTCCTGCGTCATCTGATCTGGCGGAACGGGTTGCCTGACAGCAACCATGAACAGCAGGCAGCAGACAATCACGACAACACCGCCGGCTGTCGCCCGCGACTTCCACCTTGCAAGACGAATCTCCTGGCCACAACTTGCCATCACCTGCTGGCGCAGGCCGGAGGAAAGTTGTGGTAGTGACGCCGCATCCCGAATCAACTGATGCTCGGGAAGCATCGGATCTGGTAATGATTGCGGTTTGTTTTTCATGACCGTTTCTGTTTGTCCATTTATTTCATGAGCGGTTCCAAACTTCGCTGGAGCTTCTCCATCGCATAGCGGTACCGACTCGCCACTGTATTCTGTGACAAGCCAAGGGCTTCTGCGATTTCAGCGAAGGTCAGATCTTCCCAGTGTTTGAGAATGACAACTTCATATTGAGATTGAGGTAATGTGCCGAGAACTCGCCGGACCCGCTCATTGGTCTCTTCGAAAACCATGGCCGTTTCAGAATCTTCGGATCCTGATGGCCTCGCATCCAGCGAATCACTGCTGGTGATATGCCTTCGCTTCTGAAGAATCCGCAATGCTTCATTTCGAACTGTCCGAATCAGATACGGCCAGGGGGAATCTGCGCGGGCAAGCAAGCGAGGTTTACCAGCTATCCTCGAAAACGCCCCCTGAAGCGCGTCTTCGGCATCCGGCTGATTCCCCGTGATTGTCATCGCAAAACGAACGAGCCGCTGCGCCGTCAAATCAAACATGACTCCCAGCGCGCGCTCCGTGTCACACGTCAATAAATTGACGGTTTCCACAAAGGCACGCTGAAATTCAGAATTGTCTGGGGCAGCCACGGCAGGCTTCTGATTGCGGGGAAATAGAAGTTTGTCTGGCCGAATTTGAATTTTCCCGGGAGATCGATATTTTCCCAGGACCAACCAGACCAAAATACGGCATCGAACGTGATCCACCCGGTGCGGAATCGAGCCAGTCTAGCGTGCATCTCAGGCTTCGCACCAGTCCGGGTGGTCAGCCGTCTCTGTGTTTACACGTCAATTCAACGTAAAGCTCAAGTAAGGACAAGTTTGTGTTTAACACCGTAGCCGTTGTTGGCGCTACTGGCGCAGTGGGCCGAATTATTCTGCAACTTCTGGAAGAACGCCAGTTTCCGGCGAAGAACTTCCGTTTCCTCGCTTCCGCCCGCAGCGCCGGCCAAACGGTCACTTTCAACGGGAAACCGATTCAGGTTGAGCTCCTGACACATGATTGCTTTCAGGGAATCGACCTCCTGATTGGCAGCACGCCGGATGAGACGGCTGCCGAGTACTTTCCGTCCGCTGTGAAGGCTGGCTGCAGGGTGATCGATGAATCGGGCTACTGGCGGATGAAACCAGACGTTGCTCTGGTCATTCCCGAAATCAACCCGGAAGCAGCAATCGAGGCCAAAGGAATCATTGCCAGCCCCAACTGCTCCACCACACAAATGGCGCTCGCCCTGAAGCCGCTGCACGATGCCGCAAAAGTCAAACGCGTTATCGTCAGTACTTATCAGGCAACCAGCGGGGCAGGACTGCAGGGTACAACAGATCTTATGGATGGCAGCCGTGCTGCGCTCGAAGGCGTCAGCTACGAATACAAAGCCTTCAAACACCCCATTGCTTTCAATGCAGTCCCCCAGATCGGTGGTCATAAAGAGGATGGATACACCAGCGAAGAAATGAAAATGGTGTACGAAACAAGAAAGATCCTGGGGGACGAATCGATTCAGGTTTGCCCAACCTGCATTCGGATCCCCGTCAGCAATTGCCACAGCGAATCCATCAACGTGGAAACGGAACGCCCTGTCAGCGTTCAGGAAGCAAGAGAGTTGTTTGAGAAGATGCCGGGCATCACTGTCCTGGATGATCTCGACAGCGGTCTTTACCCAATGCCATCCACCTGCAGCGGTAGCGATGACGTTTTCATCGGCCGTATTCGTCGTGACATTTCAAATCCCAATGCAATTACCTTCTGGTGCGTATCAGATAATCTGCGGAAAGGTGCGGCAACGAACGCAGTCCAAATCGCAGAACTCCTCGCAAAACACGCGTAGTCCCGGCTTTTCAGCCGTCTGCGGTATAGTTTCCGCAATCAATTCGGCGGGACGATCTGTCTCGCCGACGTTTTTGATCAGGGCATTGCAGGACATGCGTCGACTGTTCCAACCCCGCCGATACTCTTCTATGCCAATCGTACCAACGGTCCTACTGATCGTTTGCGTTGGTATGATCGCGGGGTGTTCGAACCGATCCCCTTCAACAGCCAATGATCCTGATGCAGAACAGACGCGCATCAGGACGGTCGCGGTAACTTCCTGGCCCCTGTATGCCATCGCTTCGCAACTTGTCTCAGAGGATGCAACGCCGATCCCGAATGAATTCGGCGATGATGAATCAGGCAATGTCGATCCTGCACCGAGCGTGCACCAGCCGTTCCGCATCGAAGCGGTGGTTGGTAACGGCGAACTCTCGATCGACTGGAAACCATCTCTGGATGACGTCCGTCGAATACAGGATGCAGACTTGTTGCTGATCAATGGCGCTGGCTTTGAACCGTGGCGTGATCGGATCACGCTGCCGCGTTCACGAATGATCGACACGGCTTCCGGTTATTACGACCAGTTCCTTCGCATACCGGATGCATTAACGCATCAGCATGGCCCGGATGGAAAACACAGTCACCCGGGCACAATCTGGGCAACATGGTTGGATGCAGAGCTAATGGCGTCACAAGCCCGACAGGTCGAAGCCGCACTATCGAAACTGGCACCGGATTCAGCAGATGCTATCGCCAGACGAGCCGCTGCACTGCAGCGACAGATTGATCGGCTGGAACAGGCGATCAACAAGCTGGCTGCCGCCACGTCCCGAAATCCTCCTAAAGTCCTCGCGGACGGTCCGCAGTTCAACTATCTGGCCAAAAAACTCGGATGGACCGTGAAATACCTGCACTGGCCATTGCCCTCGACAACAGCCGAACTGAGTGCAGCGGAAGTGGCTGAATTTCAGCAGGCTGTGCAGGATGAGCAGTTTGATGTGTTCCTGGCGGTCACAGGACGCGGACAAGATGTCCAAAACCTGGCAGAATCCGCTCAGCTTCCACTGGTCAGCATCGACCTGTGCGAACGAATTCGCGATGATTCGGGCAGTATCATCGATCGACTTGCGGCAAACATCAAACGTCTGTCTGCGGTGTGCGCCAGCGACGATACCGTCAACAAGTAACTACGAAGCACGTCTGCTCCTTGTGCAATTCAGAGTGCAATTCAGAAGATTCTGAGGCAACGAGTGTCCCCCAATATCCCCTATACTGACGCACAACTGGCAGAGCGAGGGCTGCTCCGCCCGCGCCTGCCCGGCCACATTGCCATCATTATGGATGGAAACGGCCGATGGGCGCAAGGACGATTTCTGCCCAGAATTGAGGGACACCGCCGTGGCGTTAAATCCGTCCGATGCATTGTTGAGGAATGCAGTCGACTCGGCCTGAAACAATTGACCCTGTACTGCTTTTCCAGTGAAAACTGGAAACGCCCCAGGCAGGAACTCAGCCTGTTAATGACGCTGCTCCGGCAATATCTGGTCGAAGAGCGGCAGGAGATCATGGCACAAGGTTTGAGATTTCGAGTGATTGGTCGCGTGGAGGAACTGGATCCGGTTATCCAGTCGGAGATTCGCCAAACGGAAGAAGTCTCTGCAAACAATACCGGCATGATGTTGTGTCTGGCCGTGAATTATGGTGCCAGAATGGAGATCGCGGATGCTGTTCGCCGCATCGGCAGGGAGGTCAGTGAGGGTCGCCTTGAACCTGAAAGTATTAGTGAAAAGACCATCACAGACCACTTGATGACTCAGGGAATGCCGGACCCGGATCTGGTGATCCGAACAGCGGGCGAAATGCGAATCAGTAACTTCCTGCTGTGGCAGATCAGCTACGCAGAGTTGTGGGTTACGAATAAATTCTGGCCCGAATTTCGAGAGCCTGATCTCTACGATGCTCTGCGGGACTTTGCCTCCAGAGATCGTCGTTTTGGCGGCCTCGCAAACATGCAGGGCGCAGTCGCCAGCGAAAAATCCTGAGGTCGAGTCACCAGCAGACGACGACTCAATCAGCATCCCCCCTCGCCATATTTCACGAAGGCCCTTCTATGCTTGGCTGGCGCGTACTCGTTTCGGTGATCGTTGTCCCGTCATTGATTGCACTCTTCTGGTTCGATTCGACGTTGGGTAGCGCAGCCTGGGGACTGCTTGCATTCTGCCTCGCAGCAGCGGTTCGCAATGCTTTCGAAATGTCGACGCTGATGCGAGTCCGATCGATTCGCCCATCGTTCAGACTAACCGGCACCTGCTCGGCGGTTGTCATTCTTGCAGCCTGGATGCACGTTCTCCTGCCGGGGCACGAGCCGTCAGTCCTGATATCAATGGGATGGATCACAGCAGCCCTGATCAGTTCCTTTCTCGTTCTGCTGGTCCGTGAAGCTGTGGTCTTCTCGGAACCAGGCGCATCGATGGAATCTCTGGGCGCAAATCTGCTGACCGTTGTATACGGAAGTGGATTGCTCGCAATCGTCGCCCAGTTCCGATGGTTTCCTGATGCGTCGATCGCATATTTTGCAATCGGATCCATGGTCATTGCGGTAAAAGCAGGAGATATCGGGGCGTATACCTTTGGACGACTCTGGGGCAAACGCAGGATGGCTCCAAAGCTGAGCCCGGGAAAGACGTGGATGGGCTTCAACGGAGCCTTGTTTGGCAGTATCGCCGGTGGAGGCCTCTGGTTGTGTTTCGGCGGCCAGCTTTTCGAGTCCGCCCCAACACCCGGTCACCCCGTAGTGGTTGTGGCCTACTGTGCGTTGATGGGAGTTGTCGGGCTGTTAGGAGACCTGTGCGAATCATTGATCAAACGGGACACAGGAAAAAAAGATTCAGCAGCTTTGATGCCCGGATTTGGTGGACTGCTGGACCTGATCGACAGCCCGATTTTTGCAGGCCCCATTGCTCTGGCATGGTGGCACTGGCTCCCCCCGGCTGTCCTGCCTTAAAGCGGTTCTGCACGCCATTCAGGACATCATTTCACCGAATTCAGCTTGCCCCGGAGGACGACGCAGGGCGTGGTCATGATTGGGAGCTCCCAGATCGATATCAGCACCGACATCAAAAGCTCTCACCATCCGTGCCATCCGCATCGAAGAAGAACTTGTTTCTTCGCGGATCCTGCAGATCGTTTCATCCGTCGATCTTACAATGGCTTTGACTTCATCAAGCTGGCGGGCAATGTCGTCTGTGGTTTCAAGGCTCTCTCCGACGCGTTCTTCACAAAGCCGAGCCGTCCTGGTAATCCGACTTGCCGCAACGCTGGCCTTGACTGAAAGTTCCTTCACCTGACGGGCAACGACAGCAAAACCCGCCCCGGCAGAAGAATTCGAACGGGCGGCCTCGATCGTCGCATTCAAAGCCAGCAGTCGAGTTTGCTCCGCAATCGTATTAATTTCAGCAATCGACGCCGAAATTTCTTCGACACTGCTGTTGAGTCGGCGCATTACCTCGCGCGAAATTTCCGCGCGCTCAGTTCCGGTTTCAACGACATCCACCGCAGAACTGGCCGTCTGTGACAACACCCCCGTTTGAGAATCAATATCGCTGACCGAGTGCTGCACCCGTAGCATTCCGTTTCGAATCAGCAGCAATCCCTTCTCAACAGCCTCGTGGCTCAACAATCCTTCCGCGCCGCTTTGAATCGCAAACTGAGCGTAGTCCGGATCGATATCCATTGCTCGAACGCAGCGATTGATCGCAGCAAATGTCTGATAGAGGCTTTTGTACTTGCTTCGACTCTGCACGATTGTCAGGATCAGGATCACATCTTCAAACACGACCCAGAGGACATGTTCCAGAATTCGGAGCAGCTGGACTTCGGCAATACCGAATACGGATTGCGGAAAATAAATTCCACGGACAAGATGGTCCAGAGCAAGAGTCAGCGTCGCAGCGACAATCACACCGACATCCAGATATGCGGCAAGAATGGCAAGAGAAACGAATGCATGGAAGTGCATTTCGATACGACCGCCACCGACATGGATCAACACCGCAGTGATCATTGTCTGGGCAACACCGATGATCAATCGAGTACTCTGCTCCCCCGGACGTAGCCAGGCAAGGAATGCGGGAAAAGCAGTAATCAACATGCCCAGCGTGGCAGAAACCCAGACATGAACATGGATGGACGATTCTGTTCCATTCCATGTGTATGGCGTGAGCAGCACAGCCATCAGAATAAGCGCGAATCCCTGCAACGGCAGCAGGTACATGAAGACCCGATCGGTCTGTGCATGCCTCCCCCGAAATGCGTTTTTGACAATGTCTTCCGATGACGTCCCGAGCCGAACCGTTGATGCAGACTTCATAACCAACCGACCTCAATGTACTTCGGTACTGAACGATTTGGTTTCAAACCCCTGACTTCGCCTTTCAACGAGACCCGCCGAATTTCGCTCGTCAGATCCAGAGAACATCAGGCACCCAAAGACGGGAACGTTTGACGTACAGGCTCGCCCGGTCTCCAGCGCGCGAAAGAGTTGCTCTGAACCGGCACTTGGACCACGATGGCCTCGCGACTGCGTAATCCCACCGATGTACAACAGATTCTCATGCGGACCATACAGGGCCAAAGTGCCGGAGGTTGTGATCCCGAATCGACGTGTTTCCACACCGTTCGCGTCGAAATAGACATGGCCTCCCGCGAATTCTCGACACATACGGACAATCGGAGTTTCATCCCAGCCCGATAATTCTTCGGGAGTTCTGACGACGAAAGTCAGGGCAGGCATTGGTGCAACTCTTCGCTGACTCAGCCTGGACCAGAGGGTCTTCAGTTCCTCAAGGGTTGCGATGGTGCATGCGCATTTCGGGTGCACGAAAACAAGAAGTAGTGAATGCTCGAAGTCCGGCGAGAGATCCGTTTCACTCGGCAGCATATTCTGCGTATGCGATAACTCTGCACTGACAAATGTGTAGTTCCAGAACGCACAGATGCCGGAAACGGACAGAACCAGCCAGACGGCAGTCATCCCGTTGATCAACCAGCTGCTTTTCAAGGTTTCCTCCACGTCTTACGTTTGACCACCCGGGTCTGCACCGTCCGCGCAAGGGAAAGATGCAGAAGGATCATCGAACTGCCGTGGATACACTTGTGTGCTATTGCAATCTCCAATGGGCAATCATCACATCGGAGATTTGTTACTCAAAGTTGTAGCAGTGTTAACGAATCGGGTGCCCTGGAAACCCGTCAGGGAAATTACCCCATGATCATCCAAACCGCCTTCAGATACTCTGTCTCGGGACAACTCGAGATGACGGGATGGTCCGGCGCTGCGCCGGTTTTAGCAATGATCTGCATGGATCGGGACGCATAGCGAGCAGGACGCCCGATGGACTCCGGCTCAGTTTCTTCGCCAGCCTGGCGCGACGCAGCGATCAGCAGATCTACAAATTCCGGTTCCGGCAGCAAACCCGCACAGGAACAACTCAGCAGCAGCCCACCGGGTTTTACCAATCGCATCGCCAGCCGGTTCAGGGCAAAGTGCTTGCGAGTACCATCCTCAATTTCCGTACGGGTCCGAATCAGTTTCGGGGGATCCAGGACGACCACGTCGAATAATCGGTCATTCCGAATCATCTCGCGCATGTAACTGAACGCGTCCGCCTGAACGAATCGCACTCTTGCCTGATTCAGATTTGCATTTTCCCGGGCAACTTTCAGCGGCTCTTCATCCAGATCGACCCCAATGACTTCGTCAGCCTTTCCCAGTGTCTTCGCCTGAACCGAGAATCCGCCCGTATAACAGCACAGATCCAGAACACTCCGGCCTTCACAGAACTCCGCCAGTTTCCTTCGGTTCTCTCGCTGGTCACAGAAGAAACCAGTTTTGTGACTGCCATCGAATCGCACTCGAAATCGCGTCCCGAACTCATTAATGGTCACGTAGTCCGGGCACCCCTCTGATTTGAGCTCTGCCGGGTCACAACCCTCCTGAGACAGAAACTGCGGACTACTGCGAACAAGCCAGTGTTTCGCTCCAACCATGGGCGCGAGCTGTTTCAGTAACAATTCCGATCGCTGATACATCCCCAGCCCGAATGCTTCTGCAGAAAGCACTTCACCAAATCGATCCACAACAAACCCGGACAGCCCGTCCGATTCTGCATGGATCACCCGCCATGCGCTGGATTGTTCATTCAGTCGCAGTGTGCTTGTCCGAAGATTCACAGCCGTTTGCAGTCGATGGGTCCATGCCTCCTCCGACGGCAACTGTGGGGTATTCCAGAGTAATCGAACGGCAATTTCACTTCGCGGATTATAGACTCCGTAACCAATCAACTGATGATTGTCAGAATAGACAGCCACCAGATCGCCGGGCCTGGCATCTTCAATGCGATCAATCCGCTTGCGATAAATGAACGGATGCTGTGTGAAACCTTTCAACCAGACGCCGGGAATTGATCCCGATGCAGGCGGTGAGAGATTTTCGCGCTGGAAGGCCATTTTTGAAGTTGAAGCTGCAGCATCGAACTTAGACTGACCTGAACCTGGCCACACAGGACCAGCAGTGGACTGACGGCGATCACGTGAGGATTTTCCGGGGCGACGCGATTTCAACGGGACGGCTTTCAAGTGGAGACAGAGGGAATTCGATTCAGGAATCGCTGCATATCCATCGGCCAGGGCGATTCGAAATGCAGCAATTCTCCTGTGACCGGGTGCACAAACCTCAGTTGCGTTGCGTGAAGTGCCAGTCGCGGGACTCCACTTTCATCTTTAACGGGTTCACTTCCCATCGGACCGCGGTACTTGATATCTCCACAGACAGGGTGGCCAAGTTCTGCCAGATGAATACGGATTTGATTTGTCCGACCGGTTTCCAGCGAACACTCCAGCTCCGACAGTGCTCCAAGCGAACGTAAGGTGCGGAAGTGTGTGACGGCGTGTTGCCCGGTCCGCCCATCAGGTGAACTCCCCCGCAATCCATCGCCTCGATCCCGGATGAAACAACTTCGTACACTCTGGTCTTCGATGCTTCCCGGAATCAGGCTGAGATATCGCCTGACGGCATCATGTGCGGCGAATTGTTCGATCAGTTTGTACTGCACATTCTCATTGCGGGCAAAGACCAGCAATCCACTGGTATCCCGATCGATGCGATGCACCGAATGCAATTCAGAATCACTCTCAGATCTTGAACGAACGTACTTTGCATCGACCAGGCGAGCAACACACTCGTCCAGAGTGGGTTGTAACAGCTTTCTCTGCGGGCGCCAGTTTTTTTCCGTTGAGCGTCGCAGAGTCAGCATGCCCGACGGTTTTTCGACAACCACCAGCGACTGGTCGAGCCATCGGATGACAACGTCCTTGTCGGAAGGTGGCACCGGCAGCGAGTCCACGTGCACCTGAATGACTTCTCCGGCGGCCACTTTGCGGCCCTCATCCAGGCACAGAACGCCGTTCAGGGACACGCGTCGAGTATTCAGTAATCGTCGAACATCCTTCCAGGACGATCCTTCGATGACTTTTCGTAACACCGACAAAACCGCTCCGGCCGCATCGTCGTCAACAACAACTTCAATTGGCAATACGCTCGACACTCAACAGCAATCTGTAAAAAAACGATTTTGCAACCAGCCCTCAGCACAGGCAGACATGGCGGGCCGGTGCTACCGGCATCTTAACGAGGAAACGGGTGGATTCTCGGGGGCTGGTAGCCGGGAGGCCATTTTCCTGAGATTTCAAACTCACCCACCTGATCTTTCGACGTCAGTTGATGCATAAGATCAACAGCGGTCAGCCCTTTCTGATCAACCAGCACCCTGACCAGATAACGCCCCTCCTGCAACAGCGGTTCGCTGATCTGATCGCCGGATTCTGATGCCCGCTGCACTTCATTGTCCGAAGACCGAACCAAATCGTCCGAAGACCGAACCAACTGGATCGGATTCTGCCACACATTGCCTTTCGCATTGACTCGACTGAAGGCTGTTGCACAACGTTTCTCAGCCCAATGCCCGGTCTTGTCATCCCATGCGAAGAAGTCGACCTGAATCGCCATCCCACCGAATTCAGGAGGAACGTCCCTCAATCGAAGCTGTTGCTGAGTCAACTCGAACGTTTCCTCAGGAACGTCGGGCAGATCCTCGACCCTGCTGTAATCCCCATTCCGAGTAGCCGCGTAATCGGTCAGAAAATGGGCAAACTTGCGATAGGTGTCACTGCCGGGAAAAAACTTTGGGCCGCCTCCGTGTTCTGTTAACCCGGCTGCCTTCGTGAGTAATGAACTTTCAACTGGATGCTCCAAATCGATGGCTCCCGTTTCAACCAGTCTTTCGAGTGTTGCAGCCGGGTTACGGGGAACGATCCAGGAAATCGCGTCGACTTCTTCCCTCGTATGTTTGGCATTGATCTTATTACGGTTCAACTCCGGATTATGGCAATTCGCACATCGCCCGGTTTCATTCCAGATACTGTCAATAAAGGCCCTGGTGACCCGGTCGCGTCGCGCGTGACGGATTACTTCCGGCGGAAGAAATGTGGGCGGTGGTGAATTCGCAGACGGACTCAGCAGCGAAGGATTCCTGACCGCGGCCTCGATCCATTCGCTGAATGCAGCGTGCTCTTTCGAGCGGACCGTATCGCGAAGGGACGACGCCTCATCCGGTTTTCGGGCAATAAATGTCAGCAGCTTAGACTGTCCGGGACTTTTGATGTTGATCAGACCTGCTGCCCTCAGTGCTGTAAATGTCGATGCTTCGTCGTGCTGAATGTATTGTGCGAGCTCAACGCCACTCAAATGACAATCACGGCAACTCGAACCATCAGGGGCCGTCGCCAGCGGCAGGATCCGTTCCTGAAAGACACGACTGTCCTGCGCATTCAGGATAACGGGCGTAGCCGCAAGCAAACAGGCGACGGTGCACGCGAAAAAATGGCCACGTGCGACGCACAAACCACGCAGGACGCCTTGTTCTTCGAAATGATCGGGATGGCATGCATTCATGAATGGTCGCTCCGGCAGATGAACGGATTTTCGTTCTCCAGATTCAACTCCGAAGTATGCGGTCAGCCGGTGTGATTTGGAAATGCGCCGAAACCAATAAAACCAACATCTTCATCGCAAAACGACCTCAGCAATCCCCCCTCTCCTAAACCAGCAACCTCCCCCGTCTTCAAAGGATCTCTCTCGTTAACCATGATGCACATTAGAATCAGGGTGAAATGCTGAGGAACGACAAGGTCAGGGCAGCTCGAAAGACGCGCGGAATGACGGAGACATTGGCTCCCGGGACTTTCTCAAGCCGGGTGAAATCGGTTGTACCACCAGTTCAAAATCTCGATACTGCGGGGCGGGCCGTCCCAAATCAAGCATGCCGGAAGACCGCTGTGGCTGAACACTCCGAAAACTCGAATGATGGTTCACCCCCAAAACGCACCCAGCGTCTCGGTGATTTCGAACTGAAGCGCAAGCTTGGCAAAGGTGGTATGGGCGAGGTCTTTCTGGCCCGGCAGACCAGCCTCGATCGGCTGGTCGCCCTCAAAACCCTCTCAAAAGAGCTTGCGAAAAGAGAGGACTTTGTCCAGCGCTTCCAGAGAGAAGCCAAGTCAATGGCAAAGCTCGACCATCCCAACATCGTCAAAGTCTATGCGGTCGACACGTTCAAAGGCCTGCATTTTGCTGCCATCGAGTACATCGATGGTAAGAGTGCACAGGATTGGCTGGACCAGCTGGAAAAACTCGAAATCAGTGATGCCACGCACATTGCGCTGATCTGTGCCGAAGGGCTGAGGCACGCTCATGAGCTGAACATGGTGCATCGTGACATCAAGCCCGACAACATACTCATTACCAGCAAAGGAATCGTCAAAGTTGCGGACTTTGGGCTGGCCAAGGCGATGGACGAAGACGTCTCAATGACTCAAAGTGGAACCGGGCTGGGTACCCCGCTTTACATGGCGCCAGAACAAGCGAGAAATGCAAAACACGTCGATCAGCGAAGCGACATTTATGCACTGGGAGCAACCCTTTATCATCTGCTGACCGGTCGACTCCCGTATTGCGGGACTTCGACGCTGGAATTGATCATGGCCAAAGAAAGGGGAATCTACCCTTCGGCAAAAAGCCTCCGGCCGGACATCCCGGAGAAGCTGGACTTGATCATCGACAAGATGATGGCAAAGGACCCCGCTCATCGATACAAGAACTGTGAGCTGTTGATTCGCGACCTCAGTGCACTGGGCCTGCACAGCTCCGTGCTGAGTTTTATCGAGGGAGCTGAACCTGTATCTGTCGTGCTTAGCGGAGCGCAGACGGTTGTAGGAGGTATGACCAACGTTTCACCGACGGCCCGCACATCAAAGTCGGTTGCCCGTAAGAGCAGGGCGGACTCGAATGCAAGGACGCAGCTGGCCACAACACCTTCGCGAGTCTGGTTTGTTCAGTTTGAGAATTCAGAAGGCGATCCGGTCGTCGAAAAACACTCGACGGGGCGAATTCTGAAGATGATCGCTGCAGGAATCCTCACCGCAAAAGCCAGAGGAAAGGCAACCGCCGACGGCACATACCTGCCTCTCGCACAGTTCCCCGAATTCACCGAAGCGATTGAGAAACAATTGGCACGGCAGACAGCCGCTGTTCGTAAGGAAGACCTGAACAGCCTTTACTCAAAGGTGGCAAAGGCAGAGGCAAATCGACATAAGTGGCGGACTGCAAAGAATTTCCTGCGAAACCTTGTCGGTGCAACATCTCTGATTATCTGGATTGGCGTCATTCTTGTCGTTGGCGGCCTTCTGTTTGTCTATGGCGGCGAACTCGTGAAGTCTGCCGCTGGCTCCCTTGGGTTTGATCTGCCGGCAGACAGCTCATCAAACAATTCAGCTGGCGAAGTTGAGCAATAGAAACGGGAAGATCGGCGGCGAATCGCTGGTGTGATCATCCAGAGTTTCGGAAAATGCTGGCAGAAGATCGATAAGCCGGGTTCTGTCGAGGGCGTTCATTTATCTGCGATGCCGATTGCTCGGCACCTGACGCGGCCTACCCGAAGGTCAAGCGAAACGGACCGCTTCGCCACCGTCGCAGGACGGTGATTCCTTCTGCTTGGCCTTGCTCCCGATGGGGTTTACCCAGCCGACTCAGTCACCTGAATCGCTGGTGCGCTCTTACCGCACCGTTTCACCCTTACCACGCCGAATACGAAGTCGATACAAGCTCGACATCGCATTCGCGTTCGGCGGTTTGCTTTCTGTTGCACTTGCCCGATCCTCGCGGACGGTGGGCGTTACCCACCACCGTGTCCTTCGGAGCCCGGACTTTCCTCCAGATCCTTTCAGATCCAGCGAACGCCTGATCTTCTGCCAGCTCCGGGAGTCTACCGCCTTTCGCGCACACATGCACGCAATCCGTTTCGACATGCCCCAGCTTTGACTCGACTGCTCTGAATGTTCAAAATGCTGCCAAACGACGGGGAAGGCGGTACGCCCCCCGAAATCCCCGTCCCCGTTCATTCCCCACACAGCCACGACCCGGAATTAACAAGTCATGTTCGGCGAACTGAATCCAACCGGCGGAGGTGATCCAATCCCGCTGCTCGGCCGTAAACTGTTGATTGGACGAAGATCATCGTGCGACATCGTCCTCGCATTTCCCAACGTCTCGTCCCACCATTGTGAGCTGGAACTGAAAGACGGTTACTGGCATGTCCGCGATCTGGGAAGCAGTAACGGGGTGCTTGTGAACGGTGAAAAATGCATTATGAAGCCCCTGTATCCCGGCGATGAACTGGGGGTTGGGAAGTATCACCGTTTTAAAGTTGAATATGTCGTCGGGGCAGATGCGAAAGCCCCGGCCGAGGAAGAAGAAACTTCGATGAGCCTGCTTGAGAAAGCCGGCCTGCAGGCGCAGCAGTCCGAAGATGCCAGAAGCCCGGAAGCGCGGGAAGAGTTGAAACGTCGAAAACAATCCCGGCGTCTCTCTGCTGAAGACGCCTTCATCATCGAATGGTACCCGGAAATCTAAACGGCAGTTTCAATGCGATCTGTCGGTACGACTGTCGAAGGCTGAGTACCGCAGAGCCGCATCCTCTAAAGGATTCAGAAATACATGCTCACCAGAACATCCCCGCCACTGAGGGGAAGTTCTGGTGACAGTTCCAGGCCATCCGACACCTGCGGTCTTCGCGACAAGTGTCCGCCAAATGGCCCCGGAACATCGGACACGATGACGCCACTGTCCGTTGCTCAGTAAGTTCGGGGAAGGATCTCCGGCAACATCCCGGTCCGACTGTCGGGCACCGATCGATATTGCCCCACCTGAGCAGCTCGAACTCGTTGTTCGCCATCGAGACGCGGCCAGACCGGCAGTTCTGTCTGGTCGATCGTGCCGGGTGCAACAGGCGCTGCTGGAACAACGTCCTGTGGAATGCTGTCTGTCGGCGTGAGCTCAACTGGTGCCCCGGGTGGAACCGGTGCAGGGACCAACGGAACGGTTGGTGTCAGATTCGGCACTGCTGGCGGTGCGACGGGCGCGGTATTCTTTTCCAGAAACGGATCCGTCATGGATTCCGCGATGCACGGCTTCTGCTGGTGAGCATCGAGCTGCTGCAGCGTATACAACGTATCGCCGCAAACACCGCAGGACTCGCTGGCACAGCTGTCCGTGCATCCGGGTTCTGTTGTACATCCAGAATCCGATGATCGATGGAAGCAACGAAGCTTCCTGAACAGACAACTGTCACGATGTTTGAATACTTTCAGGACGCAAAGCTTCCGGAGTCGGCCGCCGTCATCATCACACTCAGGATCACCGCAGCCTGAGTCGCTGCAGCTCTCTGTGCACCCATGATCGTCCTGATCGCGCCATGGTGAGCGAACCTTCGCTCCCAAATCGCGAATCAACCCGACACTCTTGACTCGAGAAACGCCGATCGCGGGTGGAACGGGCGGTGGGGTGACTGGACCCGGCTCATAACTCCGATCGGAATCCTGTGAAGGACTGAGCTGCGTTGGTGGCTCGTATTCCCGTGTGTGGCGGGGCGGTACAAAAACCTTCGTTCCGGGTGAGCTGACTCCTGATGATGAAGCAGCTCTGTTCGCTGCACACCCGCTGAACAAGATCGAAGCGGTTGCGCACAAGAGCGAAACCTGTACAAGTCGCATGATGAGATCCTTACTGCGACGCGTCATGGGACACCAGGCAGACGCGGTTCCGGCATGACACAATTCCAACAAACCTCCTGCCATGACTTTCATCGGCAGCATTTGCTGGAACGCAACCTGTTTCCTGCAGGAAACTGCCGCTCTTTAATTTCAGCAGTCCGAGTGTTTTGGGAAGCGCGAAAAACACGCTCAAGCGGAGCATTCCGGTCGTAACAATCAGGCAAACTGCCACGATCGGCAGCGATCTCAAACAATCCGTCCACAGACGCCGAGCAATCCCTGCCTCATCGCATTTCCGGAATTAAGTCGATGATGGGGTCAGCAAACCTACGATTGCCTGTCAAGCCTGCGGAGTCATCTCTTCACCAGAACCACAATCTGAAAAGTTCACCTCTGAACGTTTGTCCGGTTGCCGGAAAAACTCTTTAGCATACCGCACGTCTGATTTATCGAATGAATCGATGGGCCAACATTCATGACCACTCCCGAGAACACGCCGGATCCTTTTTCCGGCGCGAAAAACTTCACACTTTCCGATCAGCTTGTGACAGGACCGTCAAACTGGTTTCAGCTGCGATGTCCAGCCTGGTGTGAAATTCAGCAAACGGAATCCAGAGTCGAAGTCCGACCTGCAAGGTGGCGCCGAGGTGCAACGGCACTCAGCGACCAGCGAACGACAGACTGCCGTCCGGTATTCACCATTCAAACAGAATGGCTGCCTGCTGTTTCAGTCCCAGAGGAGAGCAGCCTTTCCCGAACCTTTCGCCGTTTCCCCCGCATCGTCGCATCACGCCCCGAATCGGACTCGCCATCGATCTATCCTTCCCAATGCTGGTCCGGTTTGTCACAGCAACCAGCTCAGGGTGGATTCTTTCAGCGACTGTGGCATCGCCCTCAGATCTTTCAATGGTGGTTCTGCATACTGCGCAACGCACAGGTTCAGATCACCGCGTCTGTCCAGTCGGCACCAGGACTCCTCATTGATGAACAGTTTCTGGCAACGTGCATGTCGATGATGGACTCACTGGTGCTGCCCGACTACCCGGCGATGCCAGCTGAAGTGTTCCGTCAACGTGTCATCGATCTTGCGAACCACCGATTTCCCCTGCTCAGATTTCAGGCAGGTGACGCTTTTTCCGTCCAACTCGATCATTCACGAATCTGCCTCAAGAATCTTTACCAGAGGTATGTGGAACAGCCGGAGTTTTTCGAACAGATTTCGCTCCGCGCACTGACCGACATTGTCCGGATGCACGAACTTGGGCCACTCCAGCTCTCTCCTTCGCTGAGTGAAACAACGACCAGGATTCTGCCCATCATCGTCCCGCTTTCCGAAGCGACTCGCAGCGAACAGGTCTACATACCATGGGTCGGCGACCTCGCCATTTCCTTTATTATCGACGACCGATCGACCTGTCGCATTGTCGACTACTCACTTGCTGGCCACTGGCAGATCTCGTCGGAACATCTTTATCAAATCGCCGTCACCAATCTTGCTGAACTCGACCAGCGTTGCCCGCTGGAATTCGCAGTCACCGAGAATCGATCGACACCACTGATGGCGATGCCCGTGACCCGTGATTCATTCAATAGTTCCCGGCTGCTGTGTAACGAGTTCCGGGAACGACTGATCAATATGCTTGGGGAGCAGGTAGTGGTCTCTGTTCCGGAACAGGAATTATTTCTTGCCACTCCACTCCATTCTTCCCCGGAAACCAAAGACGCTCGACAGCGGGTTGACGCCCGCGCGACGAATCCGCAACATCCGCTCTCAAAATGCCTCCTGATCATCTCTGCGGACGGAGTAAGTGAATACACCAAAGAGCGGCCACTCAACTCCAATTAAATCGCGACTTCGTATTTGCTTTGCGGGAGGTGGTTCGGGTGGGCATATCAACGCCGGAATTGCCATCGCAGAGGCCCTGATCGCTGATCGATCTGTCGACTTGCTGTTTCTGACCAGTGCCCGGGAAATTGACAGCAAGATCACGTCTTTATTCGCAGGTTCCCTGCCTGCATCATCCGTGTGTCATCAGATAGCACTGCCACTGCGAACAAGCCTGCCTCTTCCCGCCAACACGGGACGAACCTGGTTTTCTCCCTCCGCCGTTTTACAAGCCGGCAAATGGACCGTTAGCTTACTGAATTCATTCAGAATTGCCGTGAGGGCTTTGAAACGCCATCAGCCGGAAATGATTGTCGGGCTGGGGGGATTTGCCAGTCTGCCAACGGTGGCTGCCGCGAGCCTGCTTGGCATCCCGGTTTATCTGCTGGAGCAGAACAGCGTTCCGGGAAAGGCGAACCGAATCTGCTCTCGATGGGCCGCCGAAATGTGGACTGGCTGGACCATCGATCCAGCATGGTCTCAGACAATTCGTTGTCCCCAAAAACAAACGGGCATTCCTCTCCGACAGGGCTTTACCTGTCTGCAATCGCGCAGAAAGGAAAAACCCGCGCATACCCGTACCGCCACGCGAATTCTGATTACCGGAGGAAGCCTTGGAGCAAGGAGGCTGAACGAACTCAGCCTGAACGCACTTCAGCAGATTAGGCTTCCGGACCACCGCGTCCACGTCATACATCAGACAGGGAATCAATGGTCAGCCGGAGATGCGAATACCAGAATTTCTGACAGTGTCGACTACTTAGCTCTACCATTTCTCAACAACCCTGCTCAGGAAATGGCGGACTGCGATCTCGTTATCTGCAGAGCGGGTTCCATGACGCTGGCAGAAATTGCCTGGATCGGTATCCCCGCCATCATCGTTCCGCTTGGACAATCGGCAGACCTGCACCAGCAGGCAAACGCTAGCGCCTATCAGAACGAATTCGAAGCGGTCGTCATTGACGAGCACAGCCCGGAAGCCGCTGGCCAAATTGTGCGACTTATTCTGGCCTTCGCTGAATCGGGACATCTGATGGATACCGGCTGCCCACGAAGCCATTCTGTGGGAACCAACAGCGATCGCACCCCGTTCAACAATGCAGCGCAACGAATCGCATCATTGATTATCGCAGCGGCAGAAACTGCCGACTGACGCCTGAAGCATTCGAATCCAGGTCACATTTGCCGCTGAAGACAGCGTCAAAGTCGCTCCAGACCTCCAAACCGGCAGATTCGTTGACATCGAAAGAATTGGGGCAAAGTTCAAAGTCGTCAGGATCCGATATCGACGACAGCGGACTGTGCCAGTGGTTTGGTCCGCATCCGTCAGTGTCTGCCGAGCTGTTTGTTGTCGGCCCCCAAACCTCGAGCGAGTTCCTTCGCAGCGAAGTTCGGGATTCTTCACTGACGACCCATTGTCTCCTTATGCAAAGGTCCGGTTCGAAATGCTCCGTCCGAACCTGTACTCGCTGTTGGCCTCCGTGGTCATCCTGATTTCTGCATCCAGCCAGGCAGCGGCACAATACGGGCCTGCCCCCTATGGAGGCATGCCGTACGGCTCATACGAGTCAGGACATCAGCCATTCATTCAGATGCCGCAATCCGGCCGTCAGGCGCCGATCGTCGACCATTATGTCGAGAGCGCACCTGCATTGTGGGACGATTCCCGGCCAATCGAACACTTCCTGACGGAAGTCTCTCGACGCAGCTGGATCAGGGTAGAGTACCTGCACTGGAATGCCCGGGACCTTGGCAACAGTAAGATCGGAGCTCCCGTTGCAGGGCTGCGGACTGAACAGTTTGAAGGTTTCGACAACCTGAATGGCGGACTGTCTGTAGGTACTTCGATCATCGAAGACAACGGACAACTTTCACTGAACAATATTCCGGGCGTTCGCGGAACCTGGGGTCTGGATCTGAATGGTGGTGCGGCCGAGTTGAGCTTCTTTGGCACGTCGGATCGCGAAGATACATATGCCAATCGCAATATTCGCAACTTCCGAAGTCCGCTCGCACCGGAACTGGGAAATGTGTTCTCGCCGAACGTCATCATTCCTCTGCTGAACAACGGTGGTGTTTCGGATGTCGCAACACTGAATGGGATTGTCATCGACAAGAGCATTGAGGTTTCGATGAGTTCACAGATTTGGGGAGCCGAAGCCAGTCTTCTGACAGAAGCATATCTGCCGGGCGAAGGCTTCAAATGGCAGTGGCTTGGCGGATTCCGCTACCTGAATCTTGACGAAGCATGGAATCTGGATGGACGTTACGATGCGGGCGGAACTGTGACTGAACGAGTGACTCGTGTTATCTCCAATACGTCGAATCATGTCTATGGCCCGGAAGTCGGAGGACGAGCCTCCATTGTCAGTCGATGGATGACACTGAGTGTGACTCCGCGAATTGCATTTGCCCTGAACGACAACTCTGCAGCTGTCACCTCAGACGCTCTGGGCACTGGTATTGCAACCCGATATACCAAAAGCGAAGTAGACTTCACGACCGTGACACAGGTCAGCTTTGCCGGTGAAGTCCATCTGAACCCGCACTTTTCACTCTTCGGGGGATATGACTTCATGTGGATGCCAAGGATCACTCGTCCCTACGAGAACATCAACTGGAATAGCCAGAATGCCCCTGCGGGCGGTTTCATACCAGACATTCAACTGGGCAAGCGGATGAAGAACTACGTACTGGACGGCTTCAGTGTCGGTGCAGTATTCCGCTACTAACAGATTCCACCGGAACTGCATTTAGTGCAACCAGGCCCTGCCGGACGGATTGTCTGGCAGGGCCTTTTCATGCGCAACTGCCAGGTTCACCACGGCCAGTCAAAGCCAAGATCCAGTGCGGTGGCCGAATGTGTGAGACCGCCAATACTGATGCGATCAACTCCCGTTCGGGCAATGGCACCAACGGTTTCCAGCGAAATCCCCCCGGAGGCCTCCAGCAGCGTGGAAGCTGAAAGCTGGTCGCGCAGTCGAATGGATTCTTCAAGCTGCTGGATCGACATATTATCCAGTAAGACGATTTCCGGGTGTTCAGCCAGCGCAAATCTGAGTTGATCGAGCGTATCTACTTCGATTTCGATGGGAATCGAATCCCCTCGACTCGCAAGAAACGTGCGGGCCGCTGCGACCGCAGACCCAACGTTTCGATCGCCGCGTGCAGCAAGATGGTTGTCCTTGATCAGGATCCCATCGAACAACCCCATTCGGTGATTGTGGCCGCCACCGCAGCGGACCGCATACTTGTGCAGTAGCCGGTATCCGGGGAACGTTTTTCTGGTGTCAAGAATTACAGCCTTCGTTCCGTTCACTTCCCGGACGAACTGCGCTGTCCTGCTGGCGACCCCGCTCAGATGGATCATGAAATTCAAAATCGTCCGTTCTGCCGTCAGAAGTGACCTGACATTACCAGACAGCGATGCGATCACAGTTCCCGGCTGGACTGCGTCACCGTCGGGCACATCGATTCGAACCTCCACAGCTGCATTCAATTGCTCAAGGACGATCGGAACGATGGCCCCTCCGGAAATCACACCTGACTCACGGGCCACAATATTGACGGATGCAGAGAGGTCGGCAGCGATCGTTGACAGGCTGGTGATATCTCCGACGTCTCGCAGATCTTCGTCCAGAGCCATTCCAACTAATCGTTGTGCTGAAGACCTTGTGGCTTCATCGAACACGACTACCATGCTTTATTCTCTTTTCGTTGCCACTCTGTGACGTTCATTCAACAAAAAAACTCGCGGAACATAAACACATGATTGTCGGACTCCCTCGCGAAATCAAAGCAGATGAATATCGAGTTGCAATGTTGCCGATCGGGGCCGAAGAACTGACGCTCGCCGGGCATACAGTACTGGTAGAAAAAGGCGCTGGTCTGGGCAGTGGAATACCGGATGAGCAATACATCGAAGCCGGGGCTCAGATCATTGAGACCCACGAAGAGGTCTTCTCGCAGTCAGAATTGATTGTGAAAGTCAAAGAGCCTTTGGCCTCTGAATGGTCCCTGCTGCGAAAAGGGCAGATTCTGTTTACCTACTTCCATTTCGCCGCGGATGAAGTCCTCACCCGAAACGTGATGGAAAGCAAAGCCACAGCAGTCGCCTACGAAACACTGCGAGGTCGCAGCGGAGACCTTCCACTACTGACG